>CALAHA010000314.1 GCA_937891565.1 uncultured Ilumatobacter sp.
GGACAACCCACTCGGCTGGGTGCGCGCGAAGCGCGACGATCTCGCGCGACGCGAAGACCACGAGATGAAAGACCACGACAAGATCCATCTCGTGCACGGCTGGGCGAAGCTCACCCCGAAGTCGGGCGACCACCACGTCGTCATCGTCGACGGCCCCGACGGCCAGGTCGAAGTGCATGCCGAGAACGTGATCGTCAGCGGCGGATCCAAGCCGATCGTCATCCCGATCGAGGGTCTCGGCGCCGATCGTGTTCTGACGAACGAGAACATCTTCGAAATGGAGTCGGTCCCCGACACAATCGTGTTGGTCGGGGGCGGCGCGATCTCGATCGAGATGGCCACAGCGTTCGGCGACCTCGCCAGCACCGTACACATCGTCGAATTAGCCGATCGCCTCATGGGCAACGAAGATCCGCTCGTTTCCAGCACAATGCGCGCCGTCTTTGAATCTCGTGGAGTCCACGTGCACCTCGGCACCTCGATCGACAAGTTCGACGAGGCCACGCAGACCGTTCACCTCACGAACGGTCAGACCATTGCCAGCGTCGACAAAGTCCTCATCGGGATTGGTCGTCGCCCGGCGCTCGATGACCTCGGGCTAAAAGAAGCGGGCGTCGAAAGCACCAAGAGCGGCGTTGTCGCCGACACCTGGGGCCGAACGTCAGTCGACGGGGTATACGCCGTTGGCGACATCACGGGCAACACCGCAACGACACACGGTGCGAACTCCTTCGCCCGTCGCACGATTCGCGCCATCGCACTTCCCCTCCCCAAGGTCGGTAACCCACGAGTCATCCCAAATGCCGTGTACAGCCGCCCCCAGATCGCCTCGGTCGGTCTCGCCGTTGCCGCAGTAGACGCCATGGCGCCAGGCGGGCGCAAACGCTATGTAAAGCAACTCACAGATATCGACCGCGGCTACACCGACGACCTTGAGCACGGATTCATCGCGGTCGACGTCGAGCGGTTCACCGGCAAGATTCTGCGCGCCGTCATCGTCGGGCCCAGTGCCGCAGAAATGATCGGAATGTTCACGATCATGATCGACCACGGCATCGGTCTCCGCAAACTGTTCGGCACGGTCCACCCATACCCCTCGTACTCGCAGGTCGTAGGTTTCATCGCCGATGAGTTCGCCACCGAAACGTTCCGCCGCCTTCCCCAAGAGTGGTTTGCACTCACCAAAGCCAAGTTCACCAACCGTTTCAAGAAGTAACTGGTGCTGTGGTCACCGTGCGGAGCGAGCATGCGCTGGTCCAACTGGTGATCGGTATCGGTATGGTCGTGCTCGCATGGTTCGCCTTTCGCACACTGCACTGAGCACCCGTTGACCAGATCGGACGTTCGGCTTCTCGCATGTGATCTGGACGGAACACTGTTCGGCCCCGACCATCTCCTGTCACGGCGGACCATCGCTGCGGTGCAGCATGCTGTTGCCGCTGGCATCCACGTCGTAGCAGCCACAGGCCGATCGACAACGTCAGCGGTCCCGCGCCTGCGTCCTGCCGAGGTCATCACCACCGCGGTCTGCTCGAACGGTTCGTTGATCCACGACATGTTGAGCAGCGACACGGTTCGGTTCCCGATCGAACCAGCTCACGTCGACCGGTTCTTCGCAGCCTTGACCGCCATCGACAACCGGTACGCGTTCTGTTGGGAAACCGACCACGGCAACGGATGGGACGAATCGTTTGCCGATATCGCCTCAATCCACGAAGACCTCGGCGACGAATGCAGCCTCGCAACGCGCCCGACCGCCGAGCACCGCACGACCAAGCTGATGGTCCGCCACCCTGAAATCACCCAAGAAGCGCTGCGCGAACACCTCGTCCCGTTGCTGGTTGATCCGTTGACCGTGTCGACGAGTGGCGTGCAGTTCGTTGAAGTGACCGGCGAGGGCATCACCAAGGCATCGGCACTCGCTCATCTGTGCACCGACTGGGGCATCGAGCCAGCGCAGGTCATTGCGTTCGGCGACAACCACAACGACGCAGCAATGCTCAAGTGGGCAGGCCACGGCGTTGCAATGGGCAACGGTTCTCGCCTCGCGTTAGAGGCTGCCGACGAAGTCATCGGCAGCAACGCCGACGATGCCGTTGCGGTGTTCATCGAATCGCTGCTCGCCCGCAACTGACCACTACGTTCGACCTCATGACATTGAAATGGGGAATCGCAGCAACCGGTGGCATCGCGTCGAAGATGGCAGCGGCGCTCCAAACACTCGACGATGCCGAAATCGTGGCAGTCGGATCTCGATCCCATGAGTCAGCAACCACATTCGCCAACAAATTCGGAATCCCACAGGCTCACGGCAGCTACGCCGAACTGTTCGCAAATCCGAATGTCGACATCGTCTACATCGCCTCGCCCCACAGCCACCATCGCAACATGGCCATCGCTGCACTCAACGCTGGCAAGCACGTGCTCTGCGAGAAGGCCTTCGCCGTCAACACGACGGAGGCCACCGAGATGGTCGACGCCGCGCGTCGCAACAATCGCTTTTTGATGGAGGCGATGTGGACCTGGTTCATCCCGGGCAACATCGAACTCAAGCGCCGTATCGCCGATGGAGCAATCGGCAAGGTGCTCACTGTCGACGCTGACTTCTGCCTCGATATACCTGCCACTGACGGACGCCACCGACGCTCCGACTTGGCCGGTGGCGCACTTCTCGACCTCGGCATCTACCCGGTCACGTTCGCGTGCCATGTACTCGACGAGTATCCCGACAATGTCAGGGCAATGGGGCGCCTCACACAGTCAGGTGTCGACGCGACGCTCGCCGGTGTTGCTTCGTTTCCCAGCGGTGCGCTCAGCACCTTCCAGACGTCGCTCGACGGCAAGAGCGGCCTGAGCGCGCGAATTGTCGGCACGGTTGGCCGTATCGAGGTCGAGGCACCGTTCTGGTACGCGTCGGCGTTCACTGTGTATCGCGCTCGTGGAACTGCCGAGCGGGTCGAGATCTCCAACAATGGGCTCGCTCACGAAGCAGCACACGCAATGGAACGCATCGCTGCAGGGCACCTTGAGAGCGACGTGGTCACGCTCGATCATTCGTTGCAGACGATGCGTCTACTCGACGAGATCCGCGCCCAGGTCGGTGTGATCTATCCGTCCGAAACTTGAGCGGCCTGGCTGCGCCCGAGCGGATCCAGATCCGACGCCACAGTCTCTTGGATGACCAAGACCCCCGCCTTCGGGCTGTCGTTCGGGATGAATGCCGATCAAGACCCCTTGGCGGCGGCGGAATCAGCGGGATAGTCGGCGAACGACGCCTTGAACACGCCCTGGTGTAAGAGCACCGTGGCTGCATGCAGCCCCGTCTCGACGTCGGTGACGGTGGTTTCGGTCCACCACGACTCGACGCGGCGCGACTGACCGATGCCAACGACCTGGTGATCGAGTTGATAACTCCGGCCAACGAACACCGGTCCGTTGACGTAGCGAACTTCGAGGTCGATGAACAGCCCGACCGACGGACGCCTCACGGGGAGGTGCGGGCCGTGTTTGTGGGCAAGCACCGACAGCATCTCGGTCGGCACAATTGGTGTTCCCCACGGGCTGTCGCCCTCGGCGTCGTACCAGCTGCATGGCTCGGTGATCTTGTCGAGCTTCTGCTGCAGGGTAAAGGGGTAGAGCGGACCGTTGTGATCGTCAAACCCGATGGTGACCACGTGCGGGTCGCGGCCCTGCAACGTGTCCATACCAATGGAAATCTGATCGATGATGTGCAGCTCGCCTGAGTCGCCCTGACCGCGCTTGCGGCGCTCGTCGAGGTCAGTCACATCGTCGCGCCCGACCGATGCGGTCCCGGTCAGCACAGGCGTCCCATCGGCCTTCTCAGCACCGATCGTCGCAGCCCCAGCCGTTAACGGCGTCAGTGCCGGGCGGACCTCTTCGCCTTCGACGACCATATTCAGAAAATGTGAGCTGATGCAGCCGTCTTCGAACCAACGCTGACCCCACAGGCAGACACCGAGCGGATCGAACTGGCTGAAGTGTGTCGGCCCCTCGATCGGTGCACCGACCAGGCCGAGCTTGTCGGCGGTGTCGCCGTCGTGGACGCTTGTCTGCCCGCCGATGTCTTGCTGAGCCAGCATCTGCGCTGGCGCCCGGATGGGCCCAACAAGTGAAATCAGAGTGTCAAAGGCCATAAACGACATTCTGCCCGCGCCGCGCTCTACCGCAGTAGTCGAGACATCGCCGAGCGAACCGGTGCCTCGTCGACATCCGTGACGACTTCAACACCATGTGCGCTGTCAAGGATGAAGGTCAAGCCAGTGAGCGCCTTCTTGTCGCGGTGCATCAGGGCCAGCAGTTCGTCGGCATCGAGGCCGGGCGGCGGCTGTGTCATGAGGTCGTACTCGCCGGCAACGACGTCGCGATGGTGCTGGACCCGCGTCGCGTCGATGCGACCCAGCTCGAACCCGAGTTCGGCTGCATAGATCAGACCAATCGCCACCGCTTCGCCATGTGCAAGTTGATGGCCGGTCGCGATTTCCAGTGCGTGTGCAAAGGTGTGGCCGTAGTTCAAAAGCGCTCGACGCCCACCTTCGCGCTCATCAGATGCAACAACCTCGGCCTTGATTTCAATGCAACGTGCGACCCGCTCTTCGAGGTCCATCGCGAGCAAATCGTCGCCCGTCAAAAAGTGGTACTTCGCCATCTCGCCGAGGCCACACCGCATTTCGCGGGGCGGAAGCGTGTCGAGGAACTCCAGGTCGCAGAGCACCCCGGACGGCTGCCAATAGGCACCCACGAGGTTCTTGCCCTCAGGCAGGTTGACGCCGGTTTTGCCACCGATTGCGGCGTCGACCATGCCGAGCAGGCTCGTCGACACGTGCACGACAGGAATGCCGCGGTGCCACGACGCTGCAGCGAACCCGGCGACGTCGGTAACCATGCCGCCGCCCACGCCGATGACGACGTCGTGGCGCGTCAGGCCCATTGCGGCGAACCCACTCATCAACGTCGCAATCGTGTCGAGCGTTTTCGCGTTTTCTCCCTGGCCGATGATGAACGTGGTGATCTCGACACCGGGCAACTCAATGTCGGCGGGGATGCCGACTTGTGTGACAACCGCTGCTCGCTTGGCCGTCGATGGGAGCAGTGTTGCCAATTCGGCGACGACGCCGCGACCGACAACGACGTCGTAGGAACGATCGGCGAGCGGGACGGTCAGCCGGCGCATCGCAGCACCGCCTGAGCAACTTCGTTGATGCTGCGATGGTCGACTGACACGACAGCGTCGGCAACTTCGGTGTAGAGAGCTTCACGATCGGTATACATCTGGCGGAGCATCCCCTCGGGGTCGTCGTCGAGGAGTGGACGGTGAACACCGTTTTTTACACGTGTAACGAGCAGTTCAACGTTGGCGAGTAGCCACACCACATGGGCATCGCTCTCGGTCAGTGCGCAGCGGTTGGCTTCAGCGAGCACAACTCCGCCCGCCGCAGCAACAACTGCAGGCTCGTCGTCGCTGAGCATGGCAAGCAGGGTTTCGGTCTCGATTGCGCGGAATGCGGCTTCGCCGTCAGACACCCAAATTTCACGGACGGTGCGACCCGTTCGTTCTTCGATGAGCTCGTCGGAGTCGAGCAACGGACGATGCAGTTTCTGGGCGAGGACGCGTCCAACAGACGACTTGCCAGCGCCCATCATGCCGACAAGCACGATGTGCTTGCCCTCGCAGGCACTCACGACAGCGAGGCCGTAAACGCCTCGGCGTTGCGAACGAACTCGTTCATCGAGTCGCCGCCGAACTTGCGTTGTGCTTCGGTGGCCAGCACAAGTGCGACCATTGTTTCGGCAACGACGCCCATGGCGGGAACTGCGGTGACGTCGGTGCGTTCTTTGAAGGACACGCCTGATTCCTTGGTGGCCGTATCGACCGTTTCGAGCGTCGGCTTGTTCAGCGTTGCGAGCGGCTTCATTGCGGCCCGGACAACGACGAGGTCACCGGTGGTCATGCCACCTTCGGTGCCGCCGGCAAGCGTGCTGCTGCGGACGTACTTGTTGGCGTCGGAATCCCAGCTGATTGGATCGTGCGCCTCGCTCCCGCGCCGCCCGGCAACATCGAAACCGTCACCAATTTCGACGCCCTTGACCGCCTGGATGCTCATCAGTGCCTGGGCGAGGGCTGCATCGACCTTGCGGTCCCAATGGACGTGGCTACCAAGCCCCACCGGCACACCGAAGGCCAGTACTTCGACCACGCCACCAAGAGAGTCGCCTTCTTTGGCCGCAGCCTTGATCTCGGCGATCATTGCCTTGGATACTTCGACGTCGAAGCAACGCACCTGGTTCTCGTCGACCCGGTCGAGTTCGGCGGGTGTCGGGCGGGGAGCGTTTTTTGGGACCCGAGCGGAACCCATCTGGATCACGTGGGAGAGAATCTCAACGCCGAGCGATTTCAGCAATTTCTTGGCAATCGCACCGGCGGCAACCCGGGCAGCGGTTTCGCGCGCGCTGGCGCGCTCGAGCACGTCACGTGCATCGGTGAAGCCATATTTCTGCATGCCGGCGAGGTCGGCGTGACCCGGGCGGACCTGTGTGAGCGGGTCGTTGGTGGCACCGGGCGCAGGGCTCATCTCTTCATGCCACTTGTCGCTACGGAACCACTCGGTGTTCTTGATTTCAATCGCCACCGGCGACCCGATGGTGCGGCCGTGACGAACACCGCCGATCAAGGTGAGCTCGTCGACTTCGAAGCGCTGCCGGGGGCCACGACCGTAGCCGAGGCGCCGTCGGCCCATTTCGGCTTGAATCTCCTCGACGGTGATCTCGAGGCCCGCAGGGAGGCCTTCCATGATGACGACGAGGCCTTGGCCATGGGACTCACCAGCAGTGAGGAAACGAAGCATCATGCCAGGCTAGCGGCGGGCCAGCTCGGCCTCAGCGGCAATTCGCATTGCCGTGGTGTCGGGCATCGTGCCTAACCACTGCAGCTGTTGGAGCGCCGCCTGGTGCACCAGCATGCCGAGCCCGTCGACTGTGGTGGCGCCGACATTGGCGGCCGCCCGTATCCACGCTGTTTCCAGCGGGTGATAGACGAGGTCGGCAACGACCTGACCGCTGCGCAGTAACGCCGGGTCGCACGCCATGTCGGCGTCTGTTGCGTCGTCGACCGACACACCCATACCGACGCTCGTGGCGTTGATCACGAT
>CALAHA010000315.1 GCA_937891565.1 uncultured Ilumatobacter sp.
CTCGGCCATCCCGAACTCGATCGAGTCGTCGGGCGCGACGCCGTCGCTGAGCTCGAGGCTGCCACCTCTGGCGTGCGGAGTTACGGCCCTGAAGGGCAAATCACCCCCGAGGATCTGATTGATCAACCGACGGTCAGGGTGTTCATCGAGTCGCATGCGCTGCCACCGCAGATGTGGATCTTCGGTGCGGTTGACTTCACCGCGGCACTCGCCCGGGTCGCCAAAATCCTCGGGTACCGCGTCACGGTGTGCGACGCCCGCGAGGTCTTTGCCACCCGTCGGCGTTTCCCGATGGCCGACGAAGTCAAAGTCACCTGGCCGACGCCGGTGTTCGACGAGCACGGCGCCGAACTGGGCCCGAGAGATGCCGTGTGCATCCTCACGCACGACCCCAAGTTCGACGTGCCAGCCGTGCAGGGTGCATTGGCAACCCGTGTCGGCTACATCGGCGTGATGGGCAGTCGCAAAACACACGCAAAACGGATGGAGCGGCTTGTCGAGGTCGGCGTGTTCGAACCCGGCGACATCGATCGCTTGATGTCACCAATCGGCCTCGACATCGGAGCGCGTACGCCAGAAGAAACCGCCGTGAGCATCTGTGCCGAGATCATCGCTCGGCGAACCAACCGCAACGTCCCGAGCCTGCGCGACAGCTCGGGCGACATCCACAGCTGAACGCCGGCTCCAGCCGAACGCTCACAGGGCAACCACCGCCGGCGAGCATCGACGCCAAGACGAAGCAGCGCAGCTCAATCAGGCCGATGGGTCGCCGAAGGTGACGCGATTGACGCTCCGCTGCGAGATCGTGTCGATCTCGACCGTGCGGCCGGTATTGACCGAATGCACGACAGCATTGTCGACCCCGAGGTACATCATCACGTGACCCGGGTAGTGGACGAGGTCGCCAGCCATGGCAGACGAACGATCGACTTTAGTTGCGTTCCTGATCTGCGCACCGCTGACCCGTTGGAGTTCGACGCCAGATTCCTCCCAGGCGTACGACGTGAGGCCCGAGCAGTCGAACCCTTTGTCTTTGACGCTGGTGTTGGTCCGGTACGGCACACCAATTTGTGTCATCGCGGCGAGTACGGCCCGCTGATGATTGAGTGTGCTGTTCTTCCACGAATCGATCATGGCGAATTCGTCGTACCCCAGTTCGCGGGCTGCCAATCGAGCGGTCGCCGTCCGGTGCGTGGCATAGACGAGGTAGTCAGCGAGATCCTGGGAGGCCGCAAACGTCTCGTACGCCGCGACCGCCAGGTCGGCTTCGGTAGTGATCTCCGAGGCGAGGGCGTTGACCGGCAGTTCGGCTTGCTGGGCTGAGGCCGTGCCACTGAGGGCAATGGTTGCAATGATGGCAAGCGCTGCAGCCAGGCCGAGTTTGGCAGTGGCATGCAAGTGAGTCGAGAAGGTGAGTTCAGTCATGTCTGCAAGTCCCTGGCCGGGTGTGCCGATCGATGTGTCGATCAGTCGAACTTTCGTGACGAATCAGCAACATATCGTCATCAAACCGTCATACTCAACCACTCTTGGGTAATTCTTGTCATCCAACCGTCATGAATGACAGGAATGATATTCGTGCCAGACTCTCGATATGTCGACCGAAAATCCGGAACAAGCAGGCCCAACGCGGCCATCGACGGTCGCCGTGCTCCTCGCCGCCGGAGCTGGTTCGCGCTTCCTCGACGTGCGGCACAAACTTCTCGCCGCGCTCGAGGCACACGGTAAGTTGGTGATCGAGCGGTCGCTTTGCAACCTCATCGATGCCCAGATCGGCCCGATTCTGGTGATCACGGGGGCGCTCACCCGGTTCGACCTCGCAGCGCACCCAACAGTGGCCGCGTACCTCGCAGACCCAAATGTCACCACGCACCACAATCCAATGTGGGCTGACGGACAAAGCACGTCGATCCGGGTCGCCATCAATGCAGCGCGACAGATCGGCGCAGAAGCTGTGGTCGTCGGCCTTGCCGATCAACCCTTCATCACGCCCGACGCGTGGCGCTCTGTGGCAGCAGGGTTGGGGCCCATCACCGTCGCCACGTACGATGGTCAACGCGGCAACCCAGTTCGACTCCATGCAGATGTATGGGATCAGCTGCCGCACGATGGAGACGTCGGGGCTCGCTCACTCATGCAGCGTCACCCCGAGCTCGTCACCGAAGTATCGTGCAGTGGTTCGTCAGCAGACATCGACACCTTGGAGGACCTGCACCGATGGCAGAGCAACTGATCAATGAATTCACTGTCAATCGTCCAATCGACGAGGCGTGGCCGATCATCACCGATGTTGAGCGCATCGCTCCGTGCCTCCCCGGTGCGCAACTGACCGAGATTCGCCAGACCGACGACGGTGAAATGTATGCCGGCAACGTGAAGGTCAAGCTCGGAGCAATCGCCACCGAGTTCAGGGGCGAAGCGTTCTTTCTCGAGCGCGACGACGCCAACTACACCTGCAAACTCAACGGCCAGGGCCGCGACACCAAGGGCCGCGGCAATGCCTCTGCCGATATCGCAGCACACGCCGAGAGCATCTCGCCGACCAGCACGAAGGTCACCGTGACGACCGATCTGCACATCACTGGCAAGATTGCTCAGTTTGGCCGCGGCATCCTCGGTGATGTCAGCACCAAGCTGATCGACCAGTTCGCTCAGAACCTCAACGAGATGATCGATGCCGATGGCGTCGATGCTCTTCCAGCCGACGCAGCGGGCGAGTCCGATACTCCCGTGGCCGAGGTACCAGCCAATGATTCACCTGCCCAGCCGACCATCCGCAAGATCGACGGACCCGCGGCCGAAGCAATCGACCTGATGGAAATGGGTGGATCGTCAATCGCCAAGCGCGCCGCGCCTGCGGTTGCTGCGCTTTTACTGCTCCTGCTGCTCCTTCGTCGCCGCCGGAGCTAATGGACGACCGAGCTCGCGTCGAGGAGCTGATCGGCCGCCCACCGCGAGGTGCTTTCGACGTCGTCGTGCGCACTGGCGAGGGCGACCCGGTTGTTGTTCGCAACGCCCCGTTCCTCGGCGACGGCACACCAATGCCCACTCGCTACTACCTCGTTGGTACCGACCTCGTGCGGGCCATCAGTCGCATCGAGGCAGTCGGCGGCGTTCGCCAGTCTGAAGCCGATCTCGATCCGGCCGACATCGCGAGCGCACATGCCGCCTACGAGGCCGAACGAGACACAGCCATTCCCGCGGATCATGTTGGACCTCGACCGTCCGGCGGCGTCGGTGGGACTCGACAAGGTGTCAAGTGCCTCCACGCTCATGTGGCACATCTGCTCGCTGGCGGCCACGACGTGGTCGGTGAATGGACGCTCGCTCGGCTCGGCAATGACCGTGGCACGCTCGACGGCTTGCAGCCGCCCGCACCTCACATCGATGAGGTCACACCGTGACTCCAAATCCCATGACTCCGAATGACATCGCACCCGGTTCGCTCTTTGTGGCAATCGCTGACGACAAAGTTGACATCTCCATGACGGGCGGCGGAGCATGGACGATTCCTCTCGGACCGCAGTCGCTGTTCGATGGCGTGTTGGAACAACGCGACACGCCATCTCCGTCGCACCTCACCAACGCACTTGGTTTCATCCACGACTACTTCGATGACATCGTCGTGTTGGCGCCATCGGTTCTCGCCGCGCCGTCAGTCACTGCGACCGGCCCATACGCAGTTGGCCTCGCTCGAGTCGAACTCGGCAACGAACACGTGCCGACCGGCTACCACCTCCAGCGAGCTGATGCCGATGAGGTCTTCCGGACGCTGGTCGCTGAACCGAGGGCTGAGCGGTTGCATAACCCTGGGCTTGCTCCAAGCGACGTCGACACGATCATTGGCACACTCTGCATCGTGCTCGCGATCATGCGACGATTGGACCTCGGCCGACTGGCCATTCAGAACGACATGCAGATCCACGAAAACGAACCTTCGATATGACACTGAGGCATCCGTCGCGCTCGTCTGCGCCCGCCAGCCTCCACGGCCGCCGAATCGTCATGCGACCGTTGGCTGCTGGTGACTTCCGTGCGTGGAGTGAAGTCCGGGCACACAACGAGGAATGGCTCACCACATGGGAGCCACGTCGCAACCCCAGCCTGCCTGATCCCACCGTTGAACGGTCAGCATTCAGTGCTCGCTGCGCTCAGCGTGACCGCGACCGGACAGTTGGCGTTGCCTACCAATTCGGCCTCTTTATAGGTGATCAGGTCGCCGGGGAAGTCAACTTAAACAACGTCATCCGGGGGGCCATGCAATCAGGCACCATTGGCTACTGGATCGATCAGCGCCACGCCGGACACGGATACGTAGCAGAAGGCGTCTTGGCACTGATTCGCTATGCATTCGAAACGCTCGGTCTGCACCGCGTCGAAATTTGTATTGTGCCACGCAACACAAACAGCCGTCGCGTGATGGAGAAGCTGGCAATCCGTGACGAAGGAACCGCCCAGCGATACCTCGAGATCAACGGCAAATGGGAAGACCACATTCGCTACGGAATGACCGCCGAAGAGTGGCGCGCCCGCTGCGGTGAGTTGATCAACACGTGGTTGGGTTGATCAACTCACCGACCGGCCTTCCGCCGTCACGAGACGGTATGCAGTACCTGGTGTTCAGTAGGTGACAAGACCAGCGTTATCGCGGGCCTGACGAAGTGCAGCGGCACGATCTTGTCGCATCGCCGTGCGACGCTTCCACATTTTGGTCTTCCAGTGCGGCTTGGTTGCAGAGCGCTTGGCCAACTTGTTCTTGGCCACTTCGGGATCGCGGTGGTGCATGGGCTTCCATGCCTCACCCGGCTCATGAACATCGGCGGGGTCGGTTCCGCCAAAAATCTCCTTCGCAGCGTGCTGTAGTTCCACATGGATCCGATGCCGCTCTGAATGAGCGTGCGCTCGCACCTCTTGCTTGATTTGCATCGGAACTTCAAGATCCCGGTTGCGTTGGCTCATTGCTACCTCCTGCTTTTCGCCGTTTCCCTGTCGTTTCGCTGGTGTTCACCGGCGATTCGACAGCTCCGCAGCGCTGTGGTTTCGGTTGCTTGCATTCATTACGGTAGTGCACGCCGAGTGTCACAAATCGGAAATTGGTGTAACGGTTCTGCGCGATTGTCACCCCGCTGGCACGAGTGTGGGAGATGCCACTTCAAACAAAGTGAACACCCTGCCGCCGCCACGGGCCACCGGCGAGCTCCGCTCTCCAGGGCAACTAGTTCGGGCGATTTCGCTTGTGCTCCCGCTGGCGTGTGCTCCAAGATCGCTGCAGTGAAATGACGCGTCGCAAGCGGCTGCCTCAGAAAACGGCAGAGCAGATCAGGCGGCAAATGAGTTAACTCGGCTGCTCGATCGTGCCGCGTTCGGCCCGGAGTGAGTCGATGATGACGAGATGTACCGGCGCGCTCGAGAGCGCGTCGATTCACTTCTTTGAAATACGCGCCTGCAATGCAGCGAGGCGCTCAGCAAACCATGGCTGCTTGGTGCTCCAAAGCTGCGGGGTGAGTTCCCGCGTCACTGCGTCGGAGTGGTTCTGAACGTCGGCCATGTCGAGGATCGTCTGCTTCGCCTCGATCGCGAGCTGACGCGGCGCCGAGGCAGCTTTGGCAGCGAACTCGTGCGCATACTCGAGCAGATCATCGCCCGGCACAGACTTGTAGGCAAGGCCGACTCGTTCGGCTTCCTTTCCGTCGAGCACCTGTCCGTAGATGACGGCGGCCATCGCAGCCTGCGGGCCGGCGATGCGGCGGAACATCCACGTATGTCCTCCGCCGGGGTGGATCCCGAGATCCAAGAAACGTGTGTCGAGCTTGGCGCGGTCCGAGCAGATGCGAACGTCACAACCGAGCGCCAGGTTCATACCTGCTCCGACCGCTGCACCGTTAACCGCCGCCAACGTTGGCAGTGGAGAGCGGGCAATCCGCAAAAACCCCTCGTAGATGACACCAAGGCTTTCGCCAGTCGCTTCGGCCAGGTTACCGAGGTTCGCCCCTGCACAGAACGCCGGCGGCGTCCCGGTGACTACGACGGCACCCACGCCCTCGTCGGCTTCAAACGCATCCATGGCAGCGATGATCTCCTCGACCATCGGTGCAGTCATGGTGTTGCGCTCGTCTGGGTTGTTCAGCGTGAGCGTGGCAACGCGATCGGTAATGTCGGTAAGAACGAGGGACATCTGGTGATCTTGGCACGTCGACCACGTTCAACTGCAGACCCGATGACCTCAACCGCGAATCGAGCATCGCCGCGAGCGACGTAGCCTGAAGCCTGATGCTCGACCACGTGTTCACCGATGCGATCAGCGCGCTGCGCGATGCCTTCGAGCTGGCGTTTCTTGAACGTCAAGCATTCGAAGAGCACTTCCAGTCGGATGTGCTGTCCGGCGACCTCACCTGGGAGACCAGCTACGGCTTGCCCGGCGAAGGCGAACCGCCTCGCATCGTTGCTCACATCACGTTCGACTGGCCGGCCTGGAGCCAAGCCGCATATCGACAGTGGTACCTCGAAGAGGTCCTCGAGCAACGCCCAGCGATCGAAATGGAAATCGTGCTTCGAGTCCAGCAGCTCGCGAGCCCAGCAGATCCCGAGCAGATCTATGCCACGGTGCCAGAGCAGAGCCCGCTCGTCGGAGACGATCGGCTCGAACGCTCCGGCTTGACCGCCGAGGTCGGATATCGAGACCCCAGCGAAATGGACACCTCCGGGTACACACCGACCGAGCATGCGATCGAGATCAACTACGAGGGGTTATACGAGCTGGCCGAAGAGACCGTTGCCGACGGCACCAACTCGCTACTCGACGAACACTTCGGAGTGCTCGGCGGTTGGATTGCTTCGACCCTCGTGAAGCTCGGCGACCTCCGCCTCGACTTTCTGCCCAACGACTGAGCAACACCGTGACGGACTCGTTGAGGCATCTCGGTAAGGATGGAGCAATGGCTGAAGACCAGGTCCTGCTCGACATCTCCGAACGAATCGCAACAATCACGTTAAACCGGCCCGAAGCGCGCAACGCTTTATCGAGCGACGTTCTGCGCCTCCTTCCCGAACGCCTCCGTCAGGCGGAGGCCCGTGACGACGTCGACGTGATCGTCCTCACCGGCGCCGACCCGGCGTTCTGCGCAGGCCTCGACCTCAAGGAGCTTGGATCAACAGGTGGCAACATCGGCGGAACCGGCTCTCGCGATCGCGGGCCGTTCCCGCACGTCACAAAGCCGATCATCGGCGCAATCAACGGCGTTGCGATCACGGGTGGCTTCGAACTCGCACTCAACTGCGACTTCCTCGTCGCGAGCGAACACGCCAAATTCGGCGACACTCACGCCCGCGTTGGCGTGATGCCCGGATGGGGCCTCACCGTGCTGCTCCCCCAGGCGATTGGTGTGCGGCGCGCCCGAGAGATGAGCTTCACGGGCAACTTCATGCCGGCTGACGAAGCACTGGCCTTTGGCCTCGTCAACCATGTCGTCGCTCACGCTGAGCTGCTCCCATTCACCCGCCAGCTCGCCAACGACATCAGCGGCAACGAGCAGGCCGGTGTGCGCCAGATCCGTTCCACCTACCACGCGATCGCCACAGACGACGACCAGTGGGAGACCGAGGCCCGGGACGGGCGAGCGTGGAGCAGGACACACTTTTCCCCCGCCCAAGTCGAATCACGACGCGTTGCCATCCAGGCACGCGGTCAACAGCAGTAGCACTGCGTGGCGCCGGGCTGCGCCGGGCTGTACTGCGAGATCAGATGTTGGCGCCACGGGCACGGAGGTCGTCGCGAACGACCTGAGCAATGTCGAGCGCAAGGATCTCCGCGCCGTTCACGTTGAGGTGGAACCCATCGTCAGCGCGCACGTCTTTGCCCTCGCCGTCACGAGGGTCGATGACGAACTCGGCCCAGTTGCCCTCACGCCCGGAGAATCGGGCCCAGGTGTCAATAAAGGTCACGCCAGGCCGTGCCGCAGCGGCTGCTTTTGCCGCCCGATCTTGAATTGCAAGGCGAGCCGTGACATCGGGATTGTCGTCGTTTGGAATGCCGACCCAAATCACGGTCCGGCCACCTTCGAGGAGAAGATCCATCACGTCGCCAGCGCGTTTCGTGTATTCGGCGCTCCACTCCGCTTCGTTGGCCACGGGATCACCAATGACGAACTGCAGTTCCTCTTGGAACGCAGACAGACCTTGCGCATCGTTGCCGCCGAACGTCGCGACGATGATGTCCGGGTCGACTGCCGGAAGCGCGGCGGCGAGTTGATCTGGCCAGTTGTAAAAGTCGGGCCGGGCGAGTCCTGACGAGACCTTGTAGTTCAGTTGGGTCGTTGCGACCGTCGTCCCGTCCAGGAGTTGCTGAAGGTACGGACCGAACGTTCCGGCGTCACTGTCACCAACGATGTACACCCGCGCCGGGTTGTCGGCTGTCGGGGGACCGGCGACGCGAGGCGCAGATACTTCGATTTCGGTGACCGGAGGATCGGTTTGAGGCGCTTCCTCTTCCGCCTGCTCGATATCTGCGTCGTCGGGAACTTCCGTCTCGTCAGCAACGGTTGCAGTTACCCCGGCCCCTTGGGCCTCAGTCGCATCCAGCGGGTTGGCGACCGAGCCAGCGTTGGCACTATCACCACTGAAGTATTCAGTGACTGCCTTCACGCCGCTGTAGGCCACGACGAGCAGAACACAGATGACGCCGACCTGCCGGAGCAGCAATTGCAATGTATTGGTGCTCGATCCTGGTGCTGACATCGACATTGCATGACAACGATACGGCCCCAAACGGTCGGTGCCGACGTATTGCCGCGACACGGTGCAGCAATCGAGCTGCCGATCGCACCCCGAGCATCAGCGGTATCATCGCGTGCTGCAGCGAGCGAAGGTTCCCATGAGCCGTCCTGAGATGCTTATCAACCATTTTCCCGTCCCCTGCCAACCGGAGCAAGCCCGCACGTGAT
>CALAHA010000316.1 GCA_937891565.1 uncultured Ilumatobacter sp.
CTGACGAGTATTCCCGGCTACGCACGCATTGTGCGGGGTGCGTCGTTCGCGCTGTCAGAACGCGACTTCGTCGACGCCGCAGAGGCAATGGGGGCAACCAAACGACGAATTATCCTGCGCGAGCTCGCCCCCAACATCGCACTTCCCGTGCTGTCGTTTGCGTTCATTGGCTTCGCGTTAGTCATCGTTGCTGAGGGTGGGCTCGCCTTCATTGGCCTGTCACTTGACCAGATCACCTGGGGCAAGCTGATCGCCGACGGCGCCGGTGACATTGACAAGCATGCCCACGTCGCGCTCTTGCCCGCCACCGTGATGTTCCTCACGATCCTGGCTTTCAACCTCGTCGGTGACTCGATGCGAGCGCTCTACTCGCCACGTGAAGTCGCAACGCAGCGTCGCCTGCGCATCGGCCCCATGGCCGACACGAGGAGTGGCAATGAGGTGCTCTACATCGACGACCTGTTCACCGCGCTCCACACGCCGAACGGTGACGTGCATGCCGTTGACGGGGTCTCACTGTCCTTGAAAGCCGGTGAAGCGCTCGGTGTCGTTGGCGAGTCTGGGTCGGGCAAGACAATGATCCTCCGGTCGATCGTCGGTGCGTTCGCTCTCGCCGACGTCACCCGGACCGGCACCGTTGAAGTCGCCGGCGTCGACATGTTGCGAGCAGCACCAGCCGACATCAAGCGGACCCTCGGGACGCAGATCGGCATGATCTCGCAGAATCCGCTCACTGCACTCAACCCGGTCCGGCTGATCGAACACCAAATCACCGAGCCGATGCTTGTGCACACCGCCATGTCCAAGTCCGAGGCGCGAGCTCGGGCTCTCGAACTGATGCAGCAGGTCGGGATCCCGGCGCCTGAACGGCGCCTTCGCGAGTACCCGCACCAGCTGTCTGGTGGCATGCGCCAACGCGTGACCATCGCGATTGCGTTGGCAAACGAGCCGGCACTCCTGCTCGCCGATGAGCCGACCACTGCACTCGATGTCACCGTGCAAGACCAGATTCTGCGCTTGCTGTCTGAGCTTCAGCGCGAGCGGAAAATGGCCATGGTGCTCGTCACCCACGACTTGGCAGTCGTCAAGGGATTCACCGATCGTGTTGCGATTGTGTACGGCGGCGAGGTCATCGAGTCAGGGCCGACTCAGCAGATCTTCAACAACCCTCGACACCGTTACACCCTTGCGCTGATCCAGTCGATGCCCGACCTCGACCTCCCAAGCCACTGCGAGCTCACCACGATCGAGGGCACTCCTCCTTCGCTCATCTCACCACCACGTGGTTGTCGGTTTGCAGCGCGCTGCCCGGCCGCTCAAGACATCTGCAACACCACACCCCCGTCGGCCGACGAAGCCAGCGAGCACTGGTTCCGCTGCCACTTCCCCGCTGGCGACGATGCCAAAGGGAACGCCTGATGGCCGGTACCGGCACAGCACATCTCCGTGACGGTGTCGTGCTCAGCGTGACCGAGCTCGTCGTCGAGTTTCCCGCGCGCAAGAAGCAGACTGTGCATGCTGTTTCTGGCGTGAGCTTTGATCTCGACAAGGGCGAAACCCTGGGGATCGTCGGCGAGTCGGGCTGCGGTAAGACCACCACCGGTCGGGCCATCATGCAGCTCGAATCGGTGACCAGCGGAAGTATTCGACTGAACGGTGTCGACCTTGCCGCCAAGCAGGGCGAGCAGTTGCGCCAAGCGCGCAAAGCGATGCAAATGATCTTCCAAGATCCCGTGTCGTCGCTCAATCCGAGTCGGCGTGTCCGCGACATCGTCCGCGAGGGCATCGACATCTGGGGCCAAACCCGCGATGGCGATGTCGACGCATGGGTCGCCGAGGTCATGGAGTCGGTCGGGCTCGGTGACGAGGGTGTTGCCGACCGTAGACCCCATGAGTTCTCCGGTGGCCAGTGCCAGCGGATCAATATCGCCCGCGCTTTGGTGATGGAGCCTGATGTATTGATTCTCGACGAGCCGGTGTCAGCGCTCGACGTGTCGGTGCAAGCACAAATC
>CALAHA010000317.1 GCA_937891565.1 uncultured Ilumatobacter sp.
GAATAGTTGGCGTCGAACCAGTCGAGGCCGACCGAGCCAATGGAAGCAATATGGGTCAGCGGCGTGATTATCGTTGGCGGGCCAACAGCTTCAGTGTTGATTTGTGATTTGATCCTTGACCCCGCCGGTGCCGGTGCCGGTGAGTTCTGTCGCAGGTTCGGGTGCGTCTGAGATCGGAAGGTGGATCAGCGCCGCTGCCAGGCCGAGCACCACCGCCAATATCCACACCGGTCCGTAGCCGCCCGAACTGTCGAACACGCGGCCTCCCAGCCACACACCGAGGAACGCTCCGACTTGGTGCGAGAGAAAGACGAGACCGAACAGCGTTGTCAGATAGCGGGGTCCGAACGTCGCTGCGATGAGGCCGCTCGTGAGCGGTACGGTCGACAGCCAGAGCAGCCCCATCACGCACCCGAAGGCCAGCGCGCTCGCCGCGGTCACCGGCGTGATCAGGAATGCGGCCATCACGATCGCCCGGGCGAAGTACAACCCAACCAGCAATTTTGGACGTGAGTACCGGTCTCCGAGCCATCCTGCGACCAACGATCCAGCAATGTTGAACAGTCCAATCAGTGCGAGCGCAATTGCGGCAGTCCGGTCCGAGAGACCCTCGTCGGTGAGGTAGGCGGGCAGATGAGAACCGATGAAGGCGACGTGGAAACCGCAGACGAAGAACCCTGCCGTAAGCAACACGTAGCCGCGCGTTCGCAGAGCCCGCCGGACTGCGTCCGTCATGGAACCGGTCGCGAGTTGTGTGTCGATGTGTTGGTGATCGTCTGCGGGGAGCAAGAGCGAGGCGACCCCGATCACGACCAGGGCAACGAAGCCGAGCGTCGCCATTGCGCCGCGCCAACCGAGTGAGTCGATCAAGACTTGTGCGATTGGCACCATGGCGAACATGCCGATCGACGCGCCAGCGGTAATCATTCCGAACCCGAACGACCGATGCGATGCCGGAACGGCTTTGCCGACGGCACCAATCACGACCACGAAAGAGGAGCCCGACACCGCTATTCCGAACAAGAGTGCCAGTGCGACGCCGAACGTTGGCATCGAGTCGGCGCGCGAAGCGAGCACCAGACCGGAGCCCATCAACAATCCGGCGGCAGCCACGATGCGTCGCGGACCCAACCGGTCGGCGGCCATTGCGGCTAGGGGGAGGCCCAGGATCAAGTTGTGGGCTGCCAATGCGAGCGCGAAGGACTCGCGATTTGTGCCGAGGTCCGCAGTGACCGGTTTGAGGAACAGTCCAATCGATTGTCGAGTGCCCATTGTGAAGAACACCATCGAGGCGCCGATGAAGAGAACCATCCATGCCCGTCGCGTCATCCGTTTATCTTGTCATTGCGGTCAAAGCGCAAGCCAGTCGGGGGCGACGGCCGCGGGAGGGGGCCCGACCGGTCTACTCAGGAAAGCGTTTCGATGAACTGTTGCAGTTCGGCCTCGTCGACGTGGGCCACTTCGGTTTCATCTGGGAACTGACCGGCTGCCACGTCGGACCGAAATGCGGTGAGCGCGTTGACCCGCTCATCGACAATTTGCGCGTAGAGCGCGCCAAGATCGTCGTAGGCCCGGGCATGGCGGGGCGTGCGTGGGCTCTCGCCGCAAATATCAGACGTGAACAGGAAGGCAACGTCGGCGTCGGGGCCAGAACCGAGTGAGATGGTTGTCAACCCTGTTCGCTGATTGATCTCGGCCATCACCTTGGCGGGTATGAGCTCGCACTCCACAGCAAACGCACCGGCGTTTTCGAGCTGCTGAAACTTGTTCCAGAGCTGTGCGGCTTCGACTGCGGTTTTACCGACGGCCCGAACCCCGCCGTACAACGTCGACTTCTTCGGAACGAAGCCGAGATGACCGATCACCGGAATGTCTTCCTCGGCCAACCGGACGACTGAACTCATCCCGCGGGCGGTAATCACGGCGTCGGCGCCGTTCGACAGCGACTCAAGCGCAACGCCCAACAACTCATCGACCGTCACGGCCCCGGTGAAGTCAATGGCGGCGGTGACGAACACTCGCGAAGACCCCCGGCGGACAGCTGGTACGTATTCGGACATGCAGACAACCATCTCGATACCGGAAGCTTCGGCCGCGGCGGCTTCTTCGGCGGACGACGCCGTGACCTGCGCAACTTGCACGTTCTGGGCTTTGAGCTCGATGAGCGATGCCACCGTGACTGTCCGGTCGGCTTCATTTCCGTTGAAATCGAGGATTCGCGCCATTTCCATCTTTTATCACCTCAGTGACTGCCGGGAATCGACAGCGGCTTGCAATGGGCCACATCGTGGCGGATACACCGGCGTGAGCCGAGGTCAGGTCAGAGACCCGACCAGTTCTCGTGATAGATGCCCGCCCACGAAGGGTTGAGTCGGAGCTTGCCCGAGCAGTCGAAATCGTTGGAAGCCGGTGGCAGTTCGCATCCGACGTCGCCGCTGACCCGGTCCGCATCGAAGCTGCCCCCAAACGAGAACCCGCTTGATGCCGGGTCGTCAGGGTTGACCGAGACCGTCATGTCGATCGAGATCTCCACGCTCTTGGAGAACGTCTGGCCACTGTATTTTTTGGAGAAGCTCCTCTTGTAGGAGAAGTCGGTTTCGCCGTAGAAATACGATTTGCCGCTGATGACCTTCGGATATTCCATGATGAGTTCTTCGCTGAGTTGGGTTCCCCCGTGCCCGGTGTGGACGTAGGTGAGGTCGAATAAGAGGTTCTGCACCCCCTCGCAGTCGACGGTGATGGAGGAGCCTTCCTCCAGAACCACGGTGGCGCTCGCGATCTTGATGTTGCCGTCTGCGCTGGCAGTAAAGCTCGCGCACCCGCCTGAGCCAGTGCTCGGGATTGTCGCCGAGGTGGCGAAGTGCAAGGAAATGATGTCGACGTTGTCGCTTGCCCAATCCCAGTCTGTGAGCGTGGCATCAAGGGTCTGGGTCACCCCTGATGGCCAGGCCGAGAACGTGCTGGTGACCGACATGTCGCCCATACCCGACGTCATCGCAGCAGTGAAGTCGACGTCGCTGCCC
>CALAHA010000318.1 GCA_937891565.1 uncultured Ilumatobacter sp.
ACGACAGCCGGCTCCGGAAAGGGCTCGAACTGATGGGTTACTTCGAAGGATTTCTCATTCCCCTTCGCCAGCACCGCCTCTTTGGCGGTAAGCGGGTGACCACGCAGTACTCCGGTGGTCGTCGCGCGAAGAAGAAGGGCGACTTCACCTCGACGTCACAAGGCGACGAGAAGATCCCGAAGCCTGAGCGGATGCATGGTCGTCACGTCCTGAACCGTTACGAAGACGGAATGGAAAAGTGCATTGGTTGCGAGCTGTGCGCCGGTGTCTGTCCTGCCGATTGCATTCACGTGCGCGGTGCTGACAACGACGCGGACAACCCCACCTCTCCCGGCGAGCGTTTCGGCTGGATCTATGAGATCAACTACTTGCGTTGCATCCACTGTGATCTCTGCGTCGAGGCATGCCCGACCGAGGCCATCACCGAGTCGAAGATGTTTGAGTTCTCGTTCACCAATCGGCAGGACGCGATTTATACCAAGACTGAACTCGTTGTTGACGACGATGGTAAGGCGCAGCGCCTTCCATGGGAAGACTGGCGCGAGGGTGAAGACGACAACACGTCTGGATGGATGCGCGCCACGTCACCGTCAGGCGACGCCACCTTCGAAGGGGAGGTGGGTTGGAGTAACGAACTCGGCTACGGTCTGCGTGCTCCTGAACCCAAGCAGGCGGAGCGTGATACTTCTGAGTATCCCGCGACGTTGTCTGGAATCCGAACAGTAAAGCGCTGAACATATGAATACGACCTTTCTTGAATATCTCGTCTTTTTCGCGGCTGCCGCGATGGTGCTTGGCGGCGCCATTGGCGTCATCACGCTGAAGAACCCTGTTCACGCTGCACTCGGCTTGGTGCTCACGCTCTTTGGTATTGCGGTGCAGTTCGTTGCCCAAGAAGCGCACTTCCTCGCAGCCGTCCAGATCATCGTCTATGCGGGCGCGATCGTCGTGCTGTTCCTCTTCGTCATCATGCTGCTCGGTGTCGATAATGCAATGGACCTCTCGATTGAACCAATCAGGGTGCAGCGTCCGCTCGCGGCGATCATGGGCCTCGGGCTCGTTTCGCTCCTCACGGCCGCCATCATCAAGGCCGACAGTGCCACGGTGCTGCCCAATGCCGTCGGTGACGGCCTCGACATTGCCACGGTCACTGGTGATAGCGACAGCAACATTAAGCAGTTGGCCGAGAACCTCTACGGGGACCACATTTTTGCGTTTGAACTCACGTCGGTCTTGCTGATCGTCGCCGTTGCCGGCACTGTCGTGCTGACCCGCAAGTGGCCGCGCAACCAGGAAATGGCCGATGCCGAATCCGCGAACACGTCGGGAACGTCCAAGTGATTGCTGCCATCGAACCGTCCTGGTACCTCATTCTTGCGGCGATGCTCTTCAGCATCGGCGCGGTCGGCCTCTTGATCCGCCGCAACCCGTTGGTGATGTTCATGTGCATCGAGCTGATGCTCAATGCCGCCAACCTCACCTTCGTTGCGCTCGCCATCAAGCTGGGCGACATCAACGGCCAGACCGCCGTGTTCTTCGTGATGGTCGTTGCCGCCGCCGAAGTCGTGGTTGGCCTCAGTATTATCGTGTCGATTTTGCGCCGCAAGCCTGGCGCCACCGCTGACGACCTCGCGGAATTGAAGGGCTAGTCATGATTGATCTTGTTTGGCTGGTGCCATTCTTCCCGCTCGTCGGCTTCCTGACGATCCTCATCGGAGGCCGCAAGCTCGGTGAGCCGAAAGCCGGCCACTTCGCCACGACGATGGTGCTGCTGTCGTTCGCTGCTGCCGTTGGCATCTTCTTCGACCTGCTGTCGCGAGAAGCTGCTGATCGCTCCGAAATCGTGACCCTCTTCTCCTGGGTGCCGGTCGGCGATCTGAAAATCGACATGGCCTTCCTTGTCGACCCGCTGAGCAGCACGATGCTGCTCTTCGTCACAGGTATTGGCTCGCTCATTCACCTGTATTCGGTCGGCTACATGCACGGCGACCCGAAGTTCTCCAAGTTCTTCCTGTACCTCAACCTCTTTGTTCTCTCGATGACGTTGCTGGTGCTCGGTTCGAACCTGCTGGTCACCTTCCTTGGTTGGGAAGGCGTCGGTACGTGCTCGTACTTCCTCATCTCCTTCTGGCACACCAAGGATGCGAACGCTTCGGCAGGCAAGAAGGCCTTCGTCACCAACCGCATTGGTGACTTCGGCGTGATGCTCGCGATGTTCCTCGCATTCGGCGCCGTCGGCTCGATCGACTACGCCGTGATCAACGAGAGCGCGCTTGCTGGCACGCTGACCCAGGCAACCGCAACCGGCATCGCCGCGCTGCTGTTCCTCGGGGCGGTGGGTAAATCAGCTCAGCTCCCGCTCTATGTGTGGCTACCTGACGCCATGGCCGGCCCGACCCCCGTGTCGGCGCTTATCCACGCAGCAACGATGGTCACGGCCGGCGTGTTCTTGATGGTCCGCATCAATCCGGTCCTGGGCGCAGCTGCCGACTGGGTCCCGACACTCATTGCCTACACCGGAGCGATCACCGCACTGTTCGCGGCCACGATTGCCCTTGCGCAGAACGACATCAAGAAGGTGTTGGCCTACTCGACGGTGTCGCAGCTTGGCTACATGTTCCTCGCCGTCGGCACTGGCGCCTATGTGGCAGCCATCTTCCATATGGTCACGCACGCCTTCTTCAAGGCGCTGCTCTTCCTCGGTTCGGGCTCGGTCATCCATGGCATGCACGACGAGCAAGACATGCGCAAGATGGGCAAGCTGTTCAAGCTCATGCCGATCACCGCATCGACGTTCATCATTGGCTGGCTTGCCATTGCCGGTGTGCCGCCGTTCGCTGGGTTCTGGTCGAAAGACGAGATCTTGCTGTTCGCTCTCGCTGAGAGCCCGATCCTCTACGTAATCGGCATCGTCACAGCGATCCTCACAGCGTTCTACATGACTCGCCAGGTCGTCATGACCTTCTTCGGTGAGCAGAAGTGGGGCTCGCTCGCAAACGCAGAAGAAGCAGCGCACCTTGAGTCTGCTGCTGACGTTGGAGCTGCTGACGCTGACGCTGACGGCAATGACGCAGCGGCCGTCGCTGACCAGCCCGCACCTGTCGAAACGCATGGCGCGCACGGCGAGTTCAAGCCGCACGAGTCGCCCCCGACCATGCTCATCCCGCTGGTGGTCCTCGCTGGGCTCTCGATGGTTGGTGGCATCATCCAGCTGCCGTCGATCGGCATCATTCCGAAGGGCGCCCAGCACAAGCTGCTCGACTGGCTCCACCCAATCGTCGAGTTCGGCGAAGGCCCCGAAGAGCGCGGCATTGGTGAAGCGATCATCAAGGGCACGTGGGCATACGACAACAAGATGATCTTGATTGCCATCGCTGTTGCCTGTGCGCTGATTGGTATCGCCGGAGCGTTTGCCGTGTACCAGAAGAAGATGGCCAAGCCGATCGAGCCGAAGCTGTTTGCCGACGGCTGGAACTACGACAACATGATCAGCTGGTTCATGGGCAACCCTGGCCGCAAGGGTTTCGATGGTGTCGCCGACTTCGACACCAAGGTGGTCGATGGTGCAGTCAATGGCGTTGCTACGTTGGTGCGTGAAACGTCGAACCAGGTTCGCAAGGCCCAGACCGGTTATGTGCGTCAATATGCCGGGGTGATCGGCATTGGTGTCGTCTTGCTCCTCGGTTGGTTCGTGGTGATTCGAGGAATTCTTTAATGTCTGGTTTATTCGCTTTTCTTCCCGCAGGCGGCCTGCTCGCGGCGCAGGAATCGAACGGTGCTCCGGTGTCGTTCCCGATCCTCACTATGTTGATCCTCGTGCCGTTCGTCGGCGCGGTTGCAGTCGCCTTGACGAACAAGTCGCGTCCCGAGATCACCAAACTGATTGCCCTGATGGCGTCCGTCGGTACGGGGGCTTTGTCGATCTGGCTGCTGTTTGCGTTCGAGCAGGGCGAGGCCGGCTTCCAGTTCTCATCGAAGCACGCTTGGATTGAGCAGTGGGGTATTGGCTGGCACCTTGGTGTTGACGGTATCTCGCTGTTCCTCATCGTGTTGACCGGCGTGCTGTTTCCGTTGGCCATCGTGGGCATCGACGCCCACCATGACGAGAAGCCATATCTCGCCTGGCTGCTGATGCTGCAGGCCGGCGTCATGGGTTCGTTCCTCTCGCTTGATCTCTTCCTGTTCTTCATCTTCTTCGAGATCGTGCTCGTGCCGATGTACTTCCTCATCGGTGGCTGGGGTTACGAAAACCGGGTGTACGCGGCGACGAAGTTCTTCCTCTACACGATGTTTGGTTCGGCCTTCATGCTGGTCGGAGTTATCGCCACAGCGATGCTCGCTCGCGAAGACGTCGGCTACCTCACATTTGACCTCGTCGAAATCGCCGAGAACGCTAACTTCAGCGCGAACGTTGGCCGCTGGCTGTTCTTCTCGATTGCAATCGCGTTTGCCGTCAAGGTTCCGATCTTCCCGTTGCACACTTGGTTGCCTGACGCTCACACGCAGGCCCCGACCGCTGGCTCGGTCGTTCTGGCTGGCGTCATGCTGAAGCTCGGTACGTACGGCTTCCTGCGCTTCGGCCTCTACCTTTTCCCTGAGGCAGCGGTATGGAGCCGATCACTGTGGCTCACGCTTGCTGTCATCGGGATCATCTACGGCGCCATTGCGGCCACGATGCAAAAAGACCTCAAGCGACTCGTTGCCTACTCATCGGTTGCGCACCTCGGCTTCATCATCCTCGGCACGTTCGCCTTCACGACGCAGGCGATCTCTGGCTCGGTGCTGCAGATGGTCAACCACGGTGTGTCGACCGGCGCGCTCTTCCTTCTCGTCGGCATGATCTATGAGCCTCGCAAGACCCGTCAGATTGCCGAACTCGGCGGCATCCAGAAAGTCGCCCCGCTCTTTGCAGCCGGTTTCATGATCGTGATGCTGTCGTCGATCGGCGTGCCAGGTTTGAACGGTTTCATCGGTGAGTACCTGATTCTGCTCGGATCGTTCCAGACTGCGCGATGGTGGACCGTCGTTGCAACGGCTGGTGTCATCCTCGCCGCGCTGTATCTCCTGTGGGCATACCAACGTGTCTTCCACGGCGAGCCTGACGAAGCCAACGCTGCGTTCCCCGAACTGCGTGCCAAGGAAGCCATGGTGCTCCTGCCGTTCATTGTCGCCATCGTCTTCACCGGGGTGTACCCGAAGCCGCTCCTCGATCGCATCGAGCCGAGCGTCGAGGTACTCG
>CALAHA010000319.1 GCA_937891565.1 uncultured Ilumatobacter sp.
GGCCACTCCCCCGCCAATCACCAGACTCGACGGGTTGACGACCGCGACGGTGAACCAGACGGGCACGGTGATCGCGAGGAGAACGCCGGAGGCTGACCACCAACCGTGACGGCTTGCAGCGAACAGGGCCCCAGCCAGCAGGAGCAACGGCATGGCAGCGGAGGCAACTCGTGCCCCTGGCGACGACCATCCTTGGGGCAGTAACGATCCGAGGCCCGGAGCGAGATGACCCCAGATTGGGTAGTCGGATGCTTTGGTGATCTTCAACTGAGTTCCGGACCCAGCCTCGAGTTCGGTGATGCAGCTCGCTGGCACGGCCGGCTGCAGCGCAAAGCACGCGGGCTCGGGTGCTCCGACGTGTGCGGGGAGTTCGAATCCCACGAGCGAATCGGTCACTCGCTCACCGTCGAGTTCGCCACGGATCAGTGCGGCTGAACGAATGACGTGGGAGGGTTCGTCAGCTCCGCCGGATGGAGGTGTGGCGAGAATCCACGCGCCAACAATCATGGCCATTGCGAACAGAATGCGTCCGGCTGGCAGCAGGCGCCTCATGCCGACACGCCCTGCACGCCAGCCTGCACATCGGCCGCCACATCGAGCCGAGCTCGGCGGCGCGCCCTGACGAGACGTACCACTGCGCTGTACCCGGCCCAGAGCGCATGCGCGTGCACCGCTCGTGGCGAGTGGCGCAAGCGGCGCACAGACAGCCATGTGGCTCGCCCGATGACTCCGATTGGGGCAAAACGCAACGCGCACCACAGCCGGTTGCGTTCTTGCAGACGTCTCGTCTCATCACCGAGCGCGCTGGTGCTCGCCCCGCCCTCGTGCCAGACCGTCGACGACGGTTCGCATCGATACCAATGACCGAGTTCGCCACCTCGAAGGGCCAGATCGACGTCTTCGTAGTACAGGAAGTAGCGCTCGTCGAAGCCGCCGGTTGACTCCAGGAAGGCGCGACTGAACAGCACCGCACCACCGGTAAAAATCTTGATGTCGCGGCCCTGGCTAAACGCATTGCCGTCCGAGTGGCCCGATCCGATGTCGATGCCGGCGCCGCACCTATCCAGTTCGACACCGACGCTGTTGATGATCGGGCTCGCCGAACGCGGGGCCTGCAACAGTTTGGGCTGCACAACAGCTGCGCCGCTGCTGATCGCCGCGGCCAGCGGCACCAGCCAGCCGTGGTCGACTTCGATGTCGTCATTCAACAGCGCCACCGCAGTCGCGCCTGGCACAAGCCGCCACGCCGTATCAAACCCGATGTTCGCTGCAGCTCCGTATCCCTGATTGGAGGTCTGGATGACCGTGACGTCGGCGTGCTCGTAACCGTCGTCAGACAACTTCGACCCGCTGTTGTCGACCACGATGATCGGCCGGGCTCCGCCTGCTTCGGCCAGCGATGCCATGCAACGCTGCACTCGTTCGGTAGGGCCAGCGTGAGTGACAATGACGACCGGCACCGGCAGCTCAATCAGTCGCCCAGGTAGCGGCGCGGTCATCGCCGTGCCTGCACCTTGGACATCACGCGGCGGAGCACGTTGGGTCGTGTGTCGACGGCAGGGGCGCCGGAGCGCATCGGACGCTCGAGCCAGTCGTGGCGATCCGGTTGCAGGTTCGGGTTGTAATACGGATCGTTGTTAATCTCGTAGTGCCAACGCTCGTTGATAAATGCGTACTCCTCCGGCCGGAGCACACTGACCCGTGTTCTGCTCTCGAAGTGGTACCAGCTGGCGTGTGGCGTCCAAATGATCCGATGCCCGCCGGCACGGACCTTGAGCGAGAAGTCGACGTCGTTGTAGTTGAGCGGCAGTTCAGTCGTGAACCCACCAACCGCTTCGAACACCGAACGACGCACCAGCGCAGCAGCAGCGGTCACGCCGCTGCATTCCCGCTCGACGGCGAGTGGGCGCATTGGCCAGGGCCCGGGCGAGTCGCCGGCCCAGCCGAGGCAGGCGTGCATCAGATCGTGGTGGTACACGTGCCCGCCGTGCTGCAGTGTCCCGTCGGAGAACAGCAACCGTGCGCCGACCATCGCGACGTCGTCGAGTTCGAGGTGCGCCACCATCACCCCGACGCTCGCCGGGTCAATCAGCTCGGTGTCGTCGTTGAGCACAAGGAACAGGTCGCCCGTGGCCACTGTTGCGCCAGCGTTGATCTTCGCGGAGAAGTTGAAGTCGTCGTGGAAGGGAACGAGGCGGAGCCGGTCGCCAGCGATCCGGCGAAGGGCATGGAGTACCGGCTCGGGTGTTGCATCGTCGAATACGACCACAAATTCGAGTTCCTGGTAGTCGGATCGCGTGGCCAGGCTTTGCACCGCGTCGACCACGTAGCTGCGGGTTGCACCCCATACACGTCCAGATGACCCACGCGTCGGGATGATCACGCTGACGAGCGGCGACGATGCGACCCGGCGATTGACGCGGTAGCAGCCGTCGTATTCGGTGCGCTCGACCGTGGCGTCGATGCCCAGTCGTTCGCACTGCGATGCGACGGCGCGAACACCGGCGTCAAACGCCCATGGCTTGTTGTCCGAGCTTGCCGACACGCTGGTCGGAGCCTTGCGCCAGTGGTACAAGATCTGCGGGACGTGGGCGACTTGCTTGGCTTGCTCGGTAAGGCGCAGCACGAGGTCGTGATCTTGCGCTCCGTCAAAGCCTTCGCGGAACCCGCCGACATCGACGACCAGCTGGCGTTCGGCCATCAAGAAGTGGGTGATGTAGTTCTGGTTCCGCAGCCGTTCCGGTGAGAAGTCGGGCTTGAAACACGGGTCGATGTATCGACCGTCAGCGCGGATGAAGTCATGATCGCTGTAGGCGACTTGCGCGAGCCCGCCAGCCAGGACGGCGGCCATTGCGCCAAGCGCGTGCGGTTCGAGGACGTCGTCATGGTCGACGAGCGCGACGAACGTGCCGGTCGCTGCAGCCAGCGCGTCGGAACTCGCAGCGACGATGCCGCCCTGTTTGGCGCGATGTACGACCTTGACGCGCGGATCCGCAGCTGCATGTTCGTCGAGGATTCGCGCGACCTCGGGCCGGGTCGACCCGTCGTTGACGAGCACATGTTCCCAGTTGGCCCAGCTCTGGCGTTCGACAGATCGGAGGCAGGCAACCAAGTGGGCTGGGTCGGGGTCAAAGACCGGTGTCAGCACCGAGATGAGTGGAAGCATCGTGCTCTTCAGAAGATGCGGGCGCGGACCGACCGGGCGATCCGGCCGACGGTGGATTGCGCACGATTGATGACGAGCCGTTGGAAGTGGTCTTGGTCTTGGCGGGCGCGAGCCAATTCGACGTGCAGTTGAGCGACTTGGCCGCGCAGTGCACCGGTGCTGGCTTCAGCGCCCTTGGCAACGTCGCGTGCCGCGAGGAGGTCTTGGCGCAGTGCTGCGTAGCCCTGCTCGTCTGGGCCAACGAGCGTGCGGAGGCGGTCGATCTCCGTTTGGAGCTCGCCGGGGTCGGGTGCTGACATCGTCACAAGTGTACTGCGAGCGCCCAGGGCGGCCGGTTTTACGGCCCGGCCGGGGTCGGCCATGGCAACGTCGGGTGCAGCTCGCGGAGGTGCTCGAGCATCAGGTCACCGAACAGGTTCGACGTGGCGAGCATCGAGGTTTCCTGTGTGCGGTATCGCCCGAGCATCTCGCCAACGTGCACGCCGCGTTCGCCCGATGCTGCGAGTCGAAGCCACATCTCCCAGTCTTCCCAGCCAAAGACGAGCGCATCATCGACTCGGTAACCACCGTGCTGTTCGAAGGTCGCTGCTCGGAACATGGCTTGAGCATCGATGTGGTTCGCCACGCACAGCCAGGGCACGTGCCAGCCGGTTGCGCTGCGCAATCCGGTGGTTTTTCCGAACTCTTCGAGGATCGACCAGGAAAACGCCGCACCGGGATGGGCATCGAGCGCGTCGGCCAGGCGACGCAGACAGCTCGGATACACGTGGTTGTCGGCGTCCATCACCATGATCTTGGCACCGCGGGCGTGTTCGATCGCCCGGTTCCGGCTTGCGGGTAGGCCGCGGTTTGCATCGACGCCGATCAGCACGATTGGCGTGTCGGGGTGAGCCTCGATGAAGTCGCTGACCACCTGACGGCCGTGATCGTTTGAATGGTCGTCGACGATCACGATCTCGATGTCGACATCGGTCGACGCGACAATCGAGTCGAGTGTTTCGCCGACCACAGCGGCGTAGTCGAAGAGCGTGACGATGACGCTGACTTCTGGCGTTGCATCCGGTGTTGCATCGCGGTACGCCGCC
>CALAHA010000320.1 GCA_937891565.1 uncultured Ilumatobacter sp.
GCATCACCGTGCACGACGCCGGCACCATGGTTGTCATCAACGGGCCGCGTTTCTCAACACGCGCCGAGAGCATCTGGTTCCGCCAGATGGGGTGGCACGTCGTCAATATGACCGGTTACCCCGAAGCCGTCCTTGCAGCCGAAGCCGGAATCCCGTATGCCTCGGTCGCCCTTGTCACCGACTACGACGCAGGTGTTGACGGGCACGAGCCAGTCACAATGGACGCCGTCTTGGCGATGGTGAAGCAGAACGTCGACCACGTTCGCCAGCTGATCACCGCTGCAATTCCTGCACTGCCGGCCTGAACCCCAGGCCCGCACTAAACCAGGTGAACCAGGTGAACCCAGGTCATCAGCGTTACAGTCACAGAGACCGACTCCCTCTCACGACTGTTCGTTCGTTCTGAGGAGATTCCATGCACGTTTCCGTGCGAGTCCGTGTTTTCCTGGCCCATCATCGGTGGATCTATTGGCTCGTTGTTTGCGCGCTGGCCGGCACCGTTGGACTCATGGTCCACGCCGAGCTCCGCAAGGTCGATACGGCCCGCGCCGCATGGGGTGAAACCACTTCGGTGTTTGTTGCAATCGATAACCAGGTCGCAGGCGACCTGGCGCGTGTCGAGCGACGTGATCTTCCCGCTGCTCTGGTACCCAGAGCTGCGCTGAGATCCCTCCCCGCAGGTGCCACGTTGCGTCAACGGGTGACTGCTGGTGAAGTTCTCACCAGCACCGATATCACCGCCGTTGCCGGGCCAGTCGCAGGAGCAGCCACCGAGTCAGTCGTCGTCGGGATTATCGACCCGCTCGCACGGGGTGCCGTTGTTGGTTCCCGCGTCCGTATCTCGTCTGAGGGCATCGTGCTCGCCGACTTGGGTGAGGTGGTGTCGCTTGCCGACGAGGTGGTGTTCGTCGCGGTCGCTTCAGCCAATGCCCCAATCGTCGCCGCTGCAGCCCAGGCCGGCCTTGCGTCGATTCTGTTTGTGCCCTGACCCACACTCGGACCCACACTCGGACGCGGACGGGTTAGATAGCGACGTTGTCGCGCCAGCCGAACGCGAGGATCACGAGCATCAGAACACCGATGGCGATGCGGTAGATGACAAAGGGCATCAGATTGCGGGTGCTCACCAGCTTGATCGTGCCCCACACTGCGACCAGGCCCGAGATGCCCGACGTCACGATGCCCACGGCCATAGGGACCAGCAAGTCCTCGTAGCCACCCTCGCTGAACATCTTCAACATCTTGAACACGACCGCACCCAAGATCACCGGCAACGACATGACGAAGCTGATGCGGACCGCAGCGTCGCGATCGAAGCCGATCCAGCGGGCTGCGGTCATCGTGATGCCCGAACGGCTGGTTCCCGGGTTGAGGGCGAGCGCCTGCGCCATTCCGACCTTCAGCGAGTCGGGCATCCGGAAGTCCTCGACCTTGCGCGTGCCCACAGCACGATCAGCAACGCCCAACAAGATGGCGAAGCCGATGAGCGACAGGGCAATGATGAGCGGCGAGCCAAGCGCTGTGCCGATCTGGTCTTCGAAGATCGCACCGATCGCCGCAGCGGGAATTGTCCCAAGCACGAAAAGCCACGCAAGACGACCATCGGTCGTGACCGGCTTCGTCCGGGTGAACACCAGCTTGGTGCCTTCGACCACGTAACTCTTCACATCTTTGCGGAAGTATCCAAGGACCGCGACGAACGTGCCGAGGTGCAGCGCCACATCGAACGATTGCTTCAGACTCTCGCCTCCCGGACCACTGAAGTCGTCCCAGCCGAGCAGCCAGGGAACGAACAGGAGATGCGCGCTCGACGAGATCGGAAGGAACTCGGAAAAGCCCTGCACGAGTCCGAGCACGATGGCATGAAGAATCGGCACCAGGAAGTTCTATCCGCGTGACACGTCCGCCCAGCGGCATTCCAGCGGCATCACGGCGTTCGATGTCGTGCCCTACCCTGCGGGCATGGCAGGGAGTAGCCAGAGGCATGTAGGGAGCGAGCGGGTGGCAGCGGGGACTGAAGAGGGACCGTCGGCGAGGCACGAGCCGTCGCAGCCCGATCAGTCGCCGGTGGCAGGACCCGAGAGCGGAACCAGCAGCAAAGAGCTACAACCCGCTCATCGTCACGTCGCGGATCACGAGTGACAATCCGCTGGCTCTCATCGGCAGCCATTCGATGTCGCCGCCGATCTCGATAATGTCTTGCAACATTCGCTGCAGCGTCGATGCAATCGTGAACTCCCGCACGGGTGCGCCAACTTCGCCGTTGGTGATCAACAGACCGGCTGCTCCGGTTGAGAAGTCACCGCTGATGGGATTGACGCCGGAGTGCAGGCCCTGCATTGATTGCACGAGCAGACCGTCATCAATGTCCGAGACAATCTCGGCCTGTGAGCGCTGACCTGGCACGAGCGAAAGGGCGAGACAGCCGACGCCGGGAGTACCGGCGAACCCCCCACGCGTTGCATTGCCGGTCGACACGGTGCCGGCGCGACGAGCGCTGTAGGAGTTGTGGACAAACTGTTTGAGCACGCCGTTCTCGATCAGCACGTTACGACGAGCCGCGAGGCCTTCGCCATCGACGTCGGTGGCGCTGTAGGCCCTGGTGTTGGTCGGGTCGTCGATCAGCGTGACGTTGGCGGATGCGACACTGTCGCCAATGCGATCTTTGAAGAGTGACCGCCCTTTCACGACAGCCTCACCATTGAGCGTCGACGAGATCACGCCAAGGAACTGTGCTGTGACCATCGGGTCAAGAACCACGGTGGTGCGCCGTGTCGACGGCTTGGTCGCGCCCAAGAGGCGAGTTGCCCGCTCGGAGGCTTCGCGAGCAGCTTTTTCGAGGTCAAACTCGTGCGGGCTCCGGCCGACACTGAAACCAAAGCCGGTCTGCGTCTCGGCGTCATCGCCTTCGCCTTCGTCGGCCAGCGTAGAGACGGACACGTAACAGCCGTTCTCGCGGCCCGACATCCGGATACCGCTGGTCGATGCAACAGCAGACTCGCCATGTGCGTCGGCATAGTTCGAGTCGTCGACGCGGACTCGGGGGTCTTGCCCCGAAGCCAGCTTCTCGAGCTTCTTGGCAAGGTCGATTTTCTCGTCGGTCGGATACTCGGCAAGCGCTTCGTTCCACAATGACTGCTCGGTGATCGGCACGCCATCTGGCTCGGCGAGGGCTGCCCACTCGTCAGATTCGCCAAACTGCACGTTGTCACGCGCCTCGGCAAGGACTTCGCTGATGGCTGACTCATCGAGCGTGCCTGCGTATGCGAAGCCGGTGCGGCCCTCGCTGATCACCCGGATGCCGATTCCTTCGCTCTGCGCCGACACGAAGTGCTCGACGGCGCCCTGGTAGATGCGTACGTCGGTTTCGCCGCCGCGGCTCACGAACGCTTCGACCTGTTCACCGGGCTTGGCCTGGGCGATGACGCGGTCGGCGACTGCTTGTAGTTCGGATTCGAAGGCGCTCATGCTGCGGTCCCGCCAATAGTGAGTTCCTTCACGCGCAGGGTGGGCTGACCGTCGCCGACCGGCACGCCCTGGCCATCCTTGCCACACGTGCCCGGGTTACCCATGGCAAAG
>CALAHA010000321.1 GCA_937891565.1 uncultured Ilumatobacter sp.
GCATCTCGCCGCTCCGCCATCGCGTGAGTAGGTCGTAGAGGCAGTGCGGTTGTTTTGAACACATGATTGCCGTGGGGATCGGCACCGAGTTGTCTCGAAGGTCAACGTTCATGGCGAACCGGTCGGCGACCGCTTGGAAGTCGGCGAGAAAGTCAGCTGCCGATCGGTCGTTGGTCAGCTCGAACTCGATGCGTTGGAAGAACACTGAGCCATCACCCCCGACGCCGCCCTTGACGTATTGCTCAGCGTGGATGATGTTGCCGCGCTGGCTGGCAATGAACTCCGCAGTCGCGGCGACAACACCGAATCGATCGGGGCAGGAAAGCAGCAGGACGTGCGACATCACATCTTTCTATCGACTCTGGTCGATCGTGGTCGATTGTGGTGGGGTGACCTCAGTCCGCCTGGTGATGTCGGCGGAGCGCCCAGCAGACCACGGCGGTGGCTGCCGCAACGTTGAGCGAGTCGACACCGGCTGCCATTGGGATCCGTACCGGTGTGGCGATTTCGAGGAGTTCCTGGCTGAGACCGCTGCGTTCTGAACCAATCAGAACAGCGGCTCGTTCACCCGGCCGGACCGTGTCGAGTGCGATGGCCGACGGGTTGGGCGTCATTGCATACAACTCGAAGCCCTCGAGAGCTCGGAGCTCGTCGGCGAGATGGCGTGTTCGAACGTGGGGGAGTGTGAAGGCGGTTCCCATGGCGACCCGCAGGGCACGACGAGCGAGTGGATCGGCGCTGGTGTGGTCGAGCACGAGGCCGTCCCAGCCCATCGCAGCGGCATTCCGGACGATCGAGCCGACGTTGACCGGGTTATCGACGGCTTCGGCAACGACGATGCGCCGTGCTGTGCGTGCCAGCTCGTGAAGCTTTGGACGAGCAGGTCGCTCGAAAAGGGCGAGGATCGAGAGGGGGAGACCGATCTGCTCGATCCGGGCGCGTACTGCTGGTCCGCCGGCGTAGATAGGGCATTCGAGAAGTGCTGCGACGTCGGGAACCCGATCGATATCGACGAGCGCAGCGGTCGGCACGCACCCGGCTTCGAGTGCCCGTTGAACAACGAGGTCGCCCTCGGCAAGGAAGAGGCCGGCACCGGTGTCGTCGCGTTTCTGGGAACGGCTCGCAAGCGCTCGCTCGTTTACTCGGAACTGTGCGAAGCGCATGTCGTCCGGGTCCTCGATCAGCTCCATTTCACGAGTCTCACCGTTTGTGTCGAAGAATCCGCGAACGGGTCAACGAGAAGTTCGACGCAAACGTGGATTTTTAGACCGTTTGGAGGAGTCGAGCGACGAGCCAACGGTCGACGATCTCGTCGATGGCTTGGTCCGAGAGATGTGTGCCGTCGGGTCGCCACGTTGAGTTGTCGCGATAGCCGGCTTCGTCGAGCCACAGGTCCATGTCGACGCGATGTACATTGCCGGCGCCTTCCTCAACGACGCGTCGAATCACCCGATCCATGACGTCCCAACGCTCGGATTCCCGAAGCTCGTCTTCTTTGCCGAGCCAATCCGGGGTTGGAGGTTCAACCCAGACGACTTGCGCCACACCCTCATCAAGAATTCGTTGCGTGACGTCCAGATAGTTGGCGTACATGTGCTGCTCGAAGCGCGGGTCCTGGGGGCGCAGTGGGCCCTCGTCGGCGCTCCATTGGTGCTCGGCCATGTCGTTGAGCGTGACCATCAGGAGGACCACGTCGGGGCGGACGTTCTCGAAGAGCGCTGGAGCGAGGTCATCGAGAATCGCATTTGATCGAGCTGTTGGTTCGGACGCTTCGAACAGGGTGACTTCGGCATCGAGGATGAACCCGCACCCGGGACACCACAGCACGTCGGAGGTGATGTAGCCGGGGTTCTCGATGCTCCAACGAGCCAGAGCGATCGAGACGATGTGCGCCGTTGAGTCGCCGATGGTTGCGATTCGCACGGGTCGGTTGAGTTGCGCGGGGAGGACGGGGTCGGTGTCGAACGCCTGTGGAGGGTTGGATGGAGGGTTGGATGGAGGGTCCTCGGTAAGCGGGTCGACCGGCCTGGCGGTTGACAAGACCGTGCTGACGGGAACTTCAGCTGCGATCGAATTCGGAGTGGCGAGTTCGAGTTCGGCGTCGAGGTCGGCATTATCTGCAGAAGCAGCTGCTAAGACACTGGAGTCCGTTTCAAGAAATCCACGCCCGGACGGGACGATGAGGAAGAAGGCAAGTAGCGAGGCGAGTGCCGCTGACGCGCCGAACAGGGTGAGTCGCGGATCGACGTTTGCGGTGCGGATCGGACGTTCGAGGAGGAAGTAGGAGAGGAGTGTGATGGCCGTGGTGAGGGCGAGAGCGACCAACAATCCGCTGATACTGGTGAGCTCCCACCCCCGCTGCCGAAGCAGCACGAAGACTGGCCAGTGAAAGAGGTAGAGGCCGTAGCTGACCTTGCCAATCGCAACCGGCACCCGTGATGCGAGCGCGGTGTGTAACCGAGACGGCGTGAGTAGGCCGCCGATCCAGGAGGCGGACACGATGCCGACAACGGGCATCCAGCCGGAGTATGCGGGCCCGCTGCTCGAAGGGAACCACACAGCAGCGGCAAGGAGGGCGAGCCCGCCGGGGAGCGTGAGTCGGGCGATCCAGCCCGGAAGACGCCGGTGTGCCACCACGACGGCTAGGACCGCCCCTGCCAGGAGTTCACCGAGGCGGCTGAAGGTGGACCAGTACGCCACGTCGGGTCCGAACGCTGACGCAATCGCTGGTGCGGCGATCGCGCTGACGAGAAACATCCCGGTCGCGATGCCCAGCACGCTTGTCCGGCTCACCCGACGGCTGAGGGCGAAAATCCCCAAGAGCGTCAGCGGCCAGACTGCATAGAACTGCTCCTCGATCGCGAGCGACCAGTAGTGCTCGACTGGTGAGACGAGCTGCGGTGCGTCGGTGAACTGGGCCGCGTAGCTCGTCTCCCCGGTGAGGCGCGTCCAGTTGAAAATCTGCAGCGCAGCACTGACCAGATCGGAACGGAGCCCAGGCGTAAACGAGAATGCTCCGCCGAGACGCGCGAGGGCGATTAGGAGAAGCGACAGCATCGACGCCGGTAGCAAGCGACGGGCCCGCCGTGCGAAGAACGTCCGCAACGCCACCCCACCGGTTTCGGCATGTTCTGCCACGAGGAGCGAGGTGATGAGGAACCCCGAGAGGGTGAAGAACACCGAGACGCCGACGTAACCACCACCCATCCATCCAAAGCCAGCGTGGAAGAACAGCACCATCGTCACAGCGACTGCACGAACACCGTCGAGCGCTGGCTGATACGTCAACCTCCGGACGGCTGGATTCACTGCACTATTCAACCAGCCGAGTCCGATTCCCGTTTATGTCGAAGCTTTTGGGGACTATCCAACGCAAAGTTCGACGCAAACGAGGGGAAGTGCTGGAAGTGCTGGGAGTGCTGTTGAGGGTGAGGTGTTGAAGGAAGAGTTGGGTTTAGAAGTGGTAGGGATGGGCGGAGAAGTCGGCGTCGCGCTTTTCGAGGAAGCTGTCGCGGCCCTCAGCGGCTTCGTCGGTGCCGTAGGCAAGGCGGGTGGCTTCGCCGGCAAAAATCTGTTGCCC
>CALAHA010000322.1 GCA_937891565.1 uncultured Ilumatobacter sp.
CGACGGTGGCCGCTTCGCGACATCTGACCTCAACGACCTTTACCGTCGTGTGATCAATCGCAACAACCGTCTTGAGCGTCTGCTCAACCTCGGTGCGCCGGAGATCATTGTCAACAACGAAAAGCGCATGCTGCAAGAAGCAGTCGACGCCCTCTTCGACAACGGCCGTCGTGGTCGACCAGTGACTGGCCCGGGTAACCGGCCGCTCAAGTCGCTGTCGGACATGTTGAAGGGCAAGCAGGGTCGTTTCCGTCAGAACCTTCTCGGCAAGCGCGTCGACTACTCGGGCCGTTCGGTCATCGTGGCCGGTCCGACGCTGCGGCTGCACCAGTGCGGCCTGCCGAAGCTGATGGCCCTCGAGCTGTTCAAGCCGTTCGTCATGAAGCGCCTCGTCGACCTCGAGCTGGCACAGAACATCAAGACCGCCAAGCGCATGGTCGAACGTCGTCGCCCTCAGGTGTGGGACGTTCTCGAAGACGTCATCCAAGAGCATCCCGTCATGCTCAACCGTGCGCCCACGCTGCACCGTCTTGGCATCCAGGCCTTCGAGCCCGTGCTGGTCGAGGGCAAGGCGCTCCAAATCCACCCGCTCGTGTGTACTGCGTTCAACGCTGACTTCGACGGTGACCAGATGGCCATCCACGTGCCGCTCTCCGCTGAGGCTCGTGCCGAGGCTCGCGTACTCATGCTGTCGGCCAACAACATCTTGTCGCCAGCATCGGGCCGCCCGATTGTCACGCCGTCGCAGGACTTGATCATCGGTGGCTACTACCTCACCGAGTCGATCGCTGAAGCCCCCGGCGAAGGCCGCACGTTCCGCCACCTGTGGGAAGTGCTTCGTGCATACGACGAAAAGACCCTCGATCTGCACGCGGTCATCAACATTCGTATCCCTGGCGAAGCGCCGTTCGAAACTACTGCCGGTCGCGCCCTGTTCGAAGAGGCGCTGCCCGCACGCCGCGTCGCTGACAGCGGCGAGGTGCTCCAGGAGTCGTACCCCGACAAGTTTGGTCATATCGACTACCTCGTGACCAAAAAGGAGATGGGCATCATTGTCGAGCAGCTCTCCGACAACTACAGCAAGGCTGAAGTTGCCAACGCCCTCGACAACATCAAGGACCTCTGTTATCGCTTCGCTTCGCAGTCCGGCATTACCGTGTCGATTGACGACGTGCGGACTCCGAAAGCCAAGAAGGCCATGATGGAGGAGTACGAGCGTCAGGCCGACAAGGTCGAGACTCAGTTCCGTCGTGGCATCATCACCGACGGCGAGCGCCGTCAGCAGGAAGTGCGAATCTGGACCGACGCCACCGCCGAGGTGCAAGCCGAGATGGAACGCGAGTTCAAAGAAGCCAAGTTCAACCCGATCGACATGATGGTCGGCTCGGGTGCCCGAGGCAACATGACGCAGATGCGTCAGATTGCTGGCATGCGCGGGCTGGTTGCCAACCCGCGTGGTGACATGATTCCTCGCCCGATCAAGTCGAACTTCCGTGAGGGCCTCGAAACCCTTGAGTACTTCATTGCTACTCCTGGTGCTCGTAAGGGTCTGGTCGACACCGCACTCCGAACCGCTGACTCTGGTTACCTGACTCGTCGCCTCGTCGACGTTGCTCAGGAACTCATCATCCGCGAAGACGACTGTGGCTCGACTCTCGGAGTGTGGATCGAGAACGTCACGCCGGACACGGCCAACGTCCGTTCCTACATCGAGACCAAGCTGTACGGTCGTGCACTCCTGCAAGACACCAACCTCGCCAAGGCGATGGAAGACGGCCGCAAGGTTCTGCCACGCAACACCATCGTTGGTGACGAAGAGATGGAAGCGCTCCGCGAGGACAAGGACATCACGCGGCTTCGTGTGCGTTCGGTGCTCACGTGTGACGCCGAACTCGGCATTTGCGCCATGTGCTACGGCCGCTCGCTGGCCACCGGCAAGATGATCGAACTCGGTGAGGCCGTCGGCGTCATCGCAGCTCAGTCAATCGGTGAGCCGGGTACTCAGCTGACGATGCGTACCTTCCACACCGGTGGTGTTGCAGGTAAGGACATCGCTGGCGGCCTGCCCCGCGTCGTCGAGCTCTTCGAAGCTCGTACGCCAAAGGGTTCAGCTCGTCTCGCCAAGGCAACCGGCATCCTCCACCTTCGTGAAGACGAGGGCAAGGGTATTCCTGTTGTTGTCATCGACGATGCCGGTGAAGAGCACGAAGTGGTTCTGCCACTCGGTGCTCGCCCGATCGTCGTCGATGGCCAGTCGGTCAAGGCCGGCGACCCGCTCGTCGATGGTCCCTTCGATCCGAAGGAAATCATGGAGATCAAGGGCATCCGAGAGACCCAGCTCTACTTGGTCGAAGAAGTCCAGCGTGTCTACCGCGACCAGGGCGTGTCGATTCACGACAAGCACATCGAGCTGATCGTGCGTCAGATGACGCGTCGCATCGGCGTCCAGGAGCCGGGTGGCTCCGGCTTCCTGCCTGGCGAGCGTGTCGACTCCAAGCGCTTCCGCGATACCAACCGTCGCATGGTTGAAGAGTCGCTGCGTCCCGCCGAAGGCCGTCCGGAACTGATGGGCATCACCAAGGCTTCGTTGGCTACCGAGTCGTGGCTGTCGGCTGCCTCCTTCCAGGAGACCACTCGTGTGCTCACCGAGGCTGCCATCGATGGCCGCGCCGACCACCTCATTGGCCTCAAGGAGAACATCATTCTCGGCAAGCTGATTCCAGCTGGCACGGGTATGCCGAAGTACCGTGAATTCGGTATCGAAGCACCTGACTACGAGCCGATGACGTTCTACTCGAGTGACGATGGTGTCGAAGATCCCGCAGCGTTCCTCGCGAACTTGCATGGTTCGTACGACGCCACCAAGGCGGCCAAGGCCACCGAGCCGATCGGCTGATCACCGACTGAATTGCACTGCGGCCCGGGCGTCTCCTCGTGAGACGACCCGGGCCGTTGCGCGTTCTGGGCCCCGATCAGGGGATGGCCGGGAAGCCACCGGGTTGGTCGTGCGTCGCGACCACCGGCTCCTTGTTGAGGGCGAGCCGCCAGTACGGTGCACGAGATGGCGGACGGCATGGGCAGCTTGATTGATCTGGCCTCCCGCTCGGGGCTGCTCAGCCCCATCCGTCTCGCAGCACTCGCCAGTGGTGCGGTTCGATGGGGGCCAACGCTCGCCGCTCCGGTGGCGGCATCGGCGCTTGCCAACCCCGGTGGCCAGGCAATCATTGACGACAGCGGCTCGATCACTTGGCGCGATCTCGATGCACAGTCGACGCGGCTTGCCGAGGGCCTGCACGCCATGGGTGTGGGTCGCGGGGCTCGCCTGGGGTTGATGTGTCGAAACCACCGGGAGTTCGTTGAGCTCACCGTTGCCGCTGCAAAAGGCGGTATCGAAGTCGTCTACCTCAACACCGGGTTCGCTGCGCCGCAACTGAACGAAGTGGTCTTGAGAGAGTCGATCGCGGCAGTCGCAATCGACGCCCGGTACGCCGGGCTGCTGGACCCAGCAGGCATTGTCCACGTCATCGTGATTGGAGACGCGTCGCCCGAGCACGGCACCTCACTTGCTGATGTGCGCGCACGGCGGTTGTGGCGGTTGCCGCTGCGTGCTTCGCTCCCCATCAACCCGGTACTACTCACTTCCGGTACAACCGGCACGCCGAAGGGGGCACGCCGATCTGGACGCATCGACCCGTCTGTTGCAACGTCGGTTCTTCAGCGCATCCCCTACCGCGCCGACGACATCGTCTGCATTACGTCACCACTGTTTCACGCATGGGGGTTCACCCAAATCGGTATCGCGGCTGCGCTCGGTTGTACGGCCGTTGTGTCGGCATCGTTCGGTGCCTCAGCTGTGCTCAAGCAGATTCCCGAACATGCTGTCAGCGTGCTGGCCGTCGTGCCGGTGCTGCTGCAGCGTCTCCTTGACGCGCCCGAGTTCGATGAGGCCGACCTGTCAACGTTGCGGATCGTCGCGTCGAGCGGTTCGGCGCTGCCGGTTCCGACCGTCGTTGACTGGCTCCGTCGTTGCGGTCCCAACCTGTACAACCTGTACGGCTCGACTGAGGTCGGCCAGGCAACTCTTGCGACGCCCACAGACCTGTGCGCCCACCCCGATACCGCCGGGCGTGCACTCCACGGCTCGGTGATCGGAATCCTTGACGACGCCGGCAGCCTGCTGCCGGCTGGGAGCGCTGGCCGCATCTTCGTGGGGAGCAGCGCCCAATTCGACGGGTACACGGGCGGCGGTGGCAAAGAGATCGTTGATGGCCTGATGTCGACCGGTGACGTTGGTTACCTTGACGAGTCAGGGTTGCTGTTCGTCATCGGACGCGCTGACGACATGATCGTCAGTGGTGGTGAGAACGTGTTTCCCCAAGAGGTGGAGGACGTTCTCCTTGCCGACGATCGAATCGCCGACGTGGCAGTGGTCGGCGTGCCTGACGACGACTTCGGGCAGCGGCTGTCGGCGTTCGTGGTCAGGGCGCCTGGGGCGAAGATCACCAAGTCTGAGGCCCGTGCGCTCGTCGCCGATCAGCTGGCTCGCCACAAAGTTCCACGTGATGTGACCTTCTGTACCGAATTGCCCAGAACGGTCACCGGCAAGATCCTGCGCACTCGGCTCTGAACCCAGTCCCGCGAGCGTGCGGGACCCGTTAAAACGGCGGGCACAGAGCGAGCTGCCACCGTTGGTTGGGTTTCAAAAACAGGATTGCGATGTCTTGTTGAACCGCCTCGATACTGCCGTCGAGGATCAGGTTTCCCACCCCGAAGTCGATCAGGCATTGCCTGACCCCAGTCATTGCCACGACGAACAACGGGGCGCCGGTGTCTTCTTCGGGGAGATTAAGTGAGGAGATGTCTGAGGTTGCATCGCCACCGCTCAGCTCGATCTGTAACGCAACTTCCGACTCGGCCAGTGCACCGATGTTTCCACCGGCCCGGACGGCATACGTCTCGCCTGGAACGACGATTGCATGGACCGCGCCGTTGATTCCTATGGCGCGTCGTTCAGGAACGATCTGGTTGAGATTGCTTACGCCGAGGGCTGTCCCTACCAACAGGACGGCCACGCCGCCGGCGACGATCGAGCTGGTGTCGCATCGAGGGAGACGCACTACTGCCGCGTCGTCGAATACTGCTGCCACGATGGTTGAGACGGTCACAGCAACTGCGATGACGGCAATAGCGCTGACCGACGCGAATAGATAACCGAACAACGGGGAGACGAACCGGCTCATCGAGACAACAGCGGTGCCAGAGAGCACCACGAGCACGACGATCGTGGCGCGGTCATGTCGCGTTCCGATACGGAACGTCAGGCCGATGGCGAGCAGGCCGATCAGCGCCCACGCTGCAATGGGAACCGCACCACCGGTTCCGGTCACCATCTCGGAGCTAGGCCGGAGGAACGTTCCTGTCAGCATTTCGCCCGGGTGCATGATCCGTCCGGCCAGCGCAAGGGCGTTTGACAATCCCAACTGTTCGTCGCCCCCGCTGCTCGCGTCAAGAAGCGCGGAGATGTTCGACCGGCCATCATTCAGCACATCGACCAGGGGGCCTGACCACATCACAACGAATGCCGCAATCGCGGTTCGGCCGACCCAGCGAGGAGCGCCCGGCCCGCTGTCCCAGTTCCATTGGCCCGTCCTCGCGAGCACTGACAGGCCAATAACGACGCTGATGATCACGAGCGCAGGAGGCGCCGCAGACACGTGCATCTGCGCTGCCGCGCTCGCACAGAAGACGGCTTGGGCCCACCTGCCCGTGCGGATGAACATGAGGAGCCCCCAGACGCCGGCGAAGAGAGCCGTCGCGGCGAGGAGCGGGTTCCACGGCACGTGCAGTTGCTTGCCGAACGCGACGTACATAATTCCTACGGAGGCGGCCGCAGTGACGGCGCCGCGTGTCGATGCCCACTGCCAACCTGCCCGGATCGACAGCCCGAACATCAGGGTGTGAAGGACGATCGTCGTTGCGGGGAGGGCGGCGGACCGGCCACCACTCGCCAGGTAGGGGAGGAAGAACACCCACTCGCGGAACGGGCCCGGATGCTTAAAGTTCAAACGTGAATAGGGACCAGCGAGCGGGATCTGTCCGTCGCGCAGCTGTTCCAGCGCGAGCTGGAACACAGCGTGGTCATTGGTGGCAATCCAGAAGCGATAGCGCCAGAGCAAGACGACCCACATCAGCCCGAGCACTACGACAGATGCGACCGCAGCAGCGAACACCGGTGAGCGCGGTTCGCGGACATCGGTGCTCACTGCCGTGGCGGCCTGACCCTCGGGCTGAGGAAAGAATTGCGGATCAACCGCCGACGCAGGCATCCGGCGATGATAGGCGGCCGGTTGAACGCGAAAGGCGGGGCGTCACCGAGTTGCGCGATCCACCCGGCGCACCTAGCATTGAACGGTCCTCTCACCGAATGTCCTCTGGCATTCGGTGTACGGCGGCCGGCCACGTTCGTGGTTCCGGCCAACCCACCACATGCCGTCGTATCCATCGGTGCACACGGTCAGTCCAGACGAACGAGGTTTCATTCGTGCCAACAATCCAACAGCTCGTCCGTCAAGGACGAACTTCCAAAGTCACCAAGTCGAAGACGCCGGCGCTCAAGGGCTCCCCGCAGCGTCGCGGCGTTTGTACCCGCGTGTACACGACCACCCCGAAGAAGCCGAACTCGGCCCTTCGCAAGGTCGCACGTGTGCGTCTGAACTCCGGTATCGAGGTCACGGCCTACATCCCGGGTGAGGGCCACAACCTGCAGGAGCACTCGATCGTGCTCGTCCGTGGCGGTCGTGTCCGCGACCTACCCGGCGTCCGTTACAAGATCATCCGCGGCGCGCTCGATGCCGTTGGCGTCAAGAACCGCAAGCAGTCCCGCAGCCGTTACGGCGCGAAGAAGGAAAAGTAGGCTGAACGATGCCTCGTAAAGGTCCCGCTCCCCGCCGCGAACTTGTTGCGGATCCCATCTACA
>CALAHA010000323.1 GCA_937891565.1 uncultured Ilumatobacter sp.
GCTACCAGTCGGGGCGGCCGTCGCTCTCGATGTCTGACTCGTCGAGCACGAGGTCCCATCGGTCGAGGCAATCCTCGCAGCGGTAGGCAACGACGTCGTCGACCTCCCACGTGCCGTCTTCACGTGGCATCGTCAGGAGAAAGCAGCGGCCGCCGCAGTCGATGCAGGTGATCTGTGGCGGAGGAGCGAGCACGACCCCAGTGTGCCCCTATCATCGCTCGGATGCGTGTAGTGGCTGGAGAACTCGGTGGTCGAAAGATTGTGTCGCCGGACGGGACATCCACTCGACCGACAACCGATCGAGTGCGTGAGGCGATTTTCAACTCCCTTGGGAGTTCAGGCGTGCTTGACGGAGCGCTCGTCGCCGACCTATTCGCCGGCACTGGTGCCGTCGGGATCGAAGCGCTGTCGCGAGGCGCCGAACGCTGCGTGTTCGTCGAACGCGATCGGACGGTTCTTCGCGTTCTCGAGGAAAACCTCGACGCGCTCGGGCTACGCGACCGTTCCAAGGTGATCACCTCAGACGCGATGGCAACAGCGTCGGCAATCGACTGCGACATCGTCCTGGCTGATCCGCCGTACGGTTTCGATGCCTGGGCCGAGCTGCTGCGAGTGGTCCGCGCTGACCTCGTGATCGCAGAATCGGGTCGCTCGATTGACTGTCCAGATGGGTGGAAGATCACCCGCGAAAAGAAGTACGGACGCACAATGGTGACCTTCTTCGAACGCGCCGAACTAGTGTTGGGCGAGTGATCGGTTCCAGCGCTCAACGCCAGCGAGTGATGTATCCGGGGAGCTTCGATCCGCTGCATCTCGGGCATATTGACGTCATCGAACAGGCGCACGAACTCTTTGGAGACGTGGTCGTCGCAGTGATGCACAACCACGCAAAAGCGAGCGGTCTGTTCCCGGTTGCCCAACGGATCGAACTTGCCGAGCAGGCGCTCGCCCATCTCGATGGTGTCACCGTCGAAGCGCAGACCGGGCTCGCCGTCCAGGCCGCTGCGAATCTCGGTGTCGACTTCATTGTCAAGGGACTCCGCAACAGCGAAGACTTCGAAATCGAACAGCAGATGGCGCAGAACAATCACGCCGTCACGGGTATTCGCACGGTGTACCTTCCGTGCTCGCCCGGGCTGGGCTACATCAGCAGTCGCTTCGTGAGGGAAATTGCGAAGTACGGTGAGGAAATCGGGCATTTGGTGCCGGCCACTGTTGCCGTCGCGTTGCGCACCGTCTTCGCAGATAAGCAGGAACGCATATGAGTTACGACGACAACTACGACGAGTACGAAGAGATCGACGACACCTACCCGGAGCCCGGTGCTCCAATGGGGCCGGTCGGCGACGCCGAAACATTGCTCCGTCGCGTCATCGACATCGTCGCCGACGCACCAACGATGCCGTTGTCGTCGTCGCCGCGCATCGATCGCGACGAGGTTGTCGAACTGCTTGACGAAGCACTCCACCGCCTCCCCGACGAACTGCGTCAGGCGCGTTGGATGCTGAAGGAGCGACAGGACTTCGTCGCCAAAACGCGTCGCGAAGCCGACGAACTACTCGAAGCTGCTCGTGTCCGTGCCGAGCGCATGGTCCAGCGCACCGAAGTTGTGCGCGCCGCTGAGCAGCGAGCTCGGTCCGTCATGGAGACTGCCGACGCCGACTCTCGACGCTTGAAGCACGAGACCGAAGACTTCCTCGACCAGCGGTTGGGCAGCTTTGAGATTCTGCTCGACAAGTTGCAGAAGACGGTCAACGCCGGGCGCCAGCGCTTGTCGATTGGCGATCCGCAACCGGACGCCACGAACACAGGCGGCCTGCCGGTTATCGACGATTCGCTTGCCTCTTCCGCCTTCTTCGACCAAGACCACTAGCAGCGGCGCCAGCTTCGGCGATCTCTGCGTCAGCGCTCACCGCTCGTTGGCGGAGGCCAACTCGGGTGAGCGCTTTCTTGACCTCGCCGAACCGTGCTCGCCGCTGCTGACGAAAGACTGAGGAACGGACTCTCGGAGTGACGGGCTTGCGGTAGCGTTTTCTTAATGGTGGATTTGCTGCGGCCTCTTCGAATTAATGCGGTCGAACTGTTGCGGCGGCCGGGAGCAACCCTGCCGGTGATCGAGGAAATCTCGGCTGAGGCGCTCGGTGTCGTTCACGAGCGATTGAACGGCGAGATTGACGTCGCAATCGAACTCGAATCGATGAACGACGGGATCGCCGTCACCGGAACTGTCGGAGCGCCCTGGTCGGCACCCTGTCGTCGCTGCCTCAAGGACCTGTCTGGTGTGGCCCAAGTCGACATCGACGAGCGCTACCAGATCGACACGATCGACGAAGAGGCCTACCCAATCGATAACGGTCAACTCGACCTCGTCCCGATGGTTCGCGAGTTGGCTCTCATCGAACTCGACGCCGAACAGGTCTGCCAGCCCGACTGCAAAGGCCTCTGCCCGGCCTGCGGCATCGATTGGAACTGGGCCTCCTGCAACTGTGACAACACGGTGACTGACCATCGCTGGTCTTCTCTTGACGGCCTCGTTCTCGACGACTGAATCGTCTGCGTGACAAAGTTGGTTGCCATGCCAGCCGTGAGAGTCACGCAAACAGATGGGGCGCATTGGAACGTGTTCGTCACGCCGCATGTTGATTGTGGCTGAGCGCCGATAACGTTGCACGTCGCTGCGGGGCTCCTCGCCGCCAGCGAATCAGATCTCCAGTCGACCAGAGTGGTCGATGCAGTAGCGAAAGAGCGAACGATGGCCGTTCCCAAGAAAAAGACTTCGAAGTCGAAAACGCGCAGCCGTCGTGCGAGCGCCTGGAAATTGCAGACACCGCCGCGGAGCATCTGCCCCCGTTGCGGCAACGCTAAGACACCGCACACGGTGTGTGGCGAGTGCGGCTGGTATCGCGACCGCGTCGTCGTTGAAGTCTGATCCCCTTCGGATCTCCTGCGAACATGCTCCCCGTCGCCGTTGATGCAATGGGCGGCGATGCCGCGCCACAACCCAACCTTGAGGGCGCTTTTGCTGCCGTCGCTGCCGGTACCCCGGTCGTTATGGTTGGCCCTGAAGACCTCGCCGGCCTCACTTCTGGTGACGTCACGCTCAATCTGATTCCTGCCTCCGAAGTCATTGGTATGAAGGACGATCCAGCGCAGAGTGTTCGCAAGAAGAAGGACTCGACGCTCGTTCGGGCTGCTGAGGCGGTGCGCGATGGAAATGCCAGTGCCATGATCTCGGCGGGTAACACCGGGGCCACGATGGCTGCAGCGCTGCTTCGCATGGGCCGTATTCAGGGCGTCAAGCGTCCCGCGATCGCTACCCCAATCCCGGTCCCTGGTTCGACGCCGACCGTTTTGCTCGATGCTGGCGCAAATGCCGACGTCCAGGCCGAATGGCTCGTGCAGTTCGCGCTGATGGGTTCTGTCTACGCCCGCCGCGGCTTCGGTATCGAGAATCCACGTGTCGGCCTTCTGTCGATTGGCGAAGAGCCCGGCAAGGGCGACGCACTCCGTAAAGAGGCCTACGAGCTCCTTGCGCACGCCCAGGGCATCAACTTCGTTGGCAATGTCGAGGGCCGCGATGTGATGAGCGCTGACATCGACGTCTGTGTTACCGACGGCTTTACCGGCAACGTCGTGTTGAAGACGCTGGAAGGCAGTATGCAGTTTCTCATCGGGGCGCTGCTCGAAGCGTTCGCTCAGCCGGAGTACAAGGACCATGCCGACGCACTCATGCCAGCACTGCTTCCGCTGTACGAGCGGTTCAACCCTGATACCTATGGCGGCGCGGTGCTGCTTGGTGTCGACGGTGTCTGCATTATTTCGCACGGATCGTCGAGCCCCACGGCGATCACGAACGGCATCGCGGTCGCCAGAGAACTGGTCGAACATGACCTGGTCGGTGAAATTCGGGACGTCATCGCAGCTGCGATGCCGACTGACTCACACGACTGACTCACACGACTGACTCACGGCGAGAGCCCGAGCCTGGTACAAGGGTAGAGTGGCGCTATGAGTGAAGTCATCAGCCGCGACGAAGTCCTGAAAATTGTGCGCGACGCACTGTCTGACATACTCGAAATCGAGCCAGACACGGTCACCGAAGGTCAGTCCTTCGCCGATGACCTCGAAGCCGATTCGCTTGCGCTCATCGAACTCGTCGAAGCACTCGAAGAGGCACTGAGTGAAAAGGTTGCTGGCTTCACCATAGAAGACGAGAGCCTCGAAGATCTGAAGACTGTGCGCGATGCAGTCGACTACGTGTACGAAAACGCCAACGAAAGCGTCTGAAGCCTCCGTGAACGGTCGGGAATCAAGCGACCTGGCATTGCTCGCTACGCGAGTCGGCCACGAGTTCGCTGACCCGGCGCTCCTGCGACGTGCGATGGCACACCGTTCGTGGTGCGCCGAGACGCCCGGCGAACCGAGCAACGAACGCCTCGAGTTTTTGGGCGATGCCGTGCTCGGTTGGGTCATTGCCGATATTGCTTTCCACCGCTTTGACGCGTTGCCCGAAGGTTTGCTGACCGATCTTCGCAAGAGCGTTGTCAATGCAAACGCACTCGCTGAGGTTGCCGAAGAAATTGGTATCGGCCGGTACCTGCTCCTCGGCAAGGGCGAGGCGGCCGCGGGCGGTGCCGAGAAGCCGTCGCTTCTCTCCGACGCGTTCGAAGCAGTGCTTGGCGCCGTGTATCTGGACGGCGGGACCGAACCGGCCTACGCCATGGTCGAACGTTGGGTCGCACCGCGCCTGTCGACGTCGATCGAACGACTCGACCAACTCGATCACAAGACGCACCTCCAAGAACTCGCAGCCCACGCAGGCAAGGGCGCGCCCGACTACGTGATCACTTCAACGGGCCCCGACCATGCGAAGCGCTTCCATGCTGAGGTGATCATTGACGGTGACATCCTCGGAGCAGGATCCGGTCGTTCGAAGAAGGCCGCTGAACAGGCTGCCGCTTCGCTTGCAGCCGTTGCACTGGGCTGATCGATGCCCGAGTTGCCCGAGGTCGAGACCGTTCGGCGTGGTCTGCAGCAGCAACTCGCTGGCCGACGGATCGAGCGAGTCGAAGTCGGTCGAGAGCGTGTGGTTCGTCGGACGTCTCGTGAGGCGTTGATCGACGGCCTGACCAACACGACGGTCTTGCGCGCCGAGCGGCGCGGGAAGTACCTCATCATGCCGCTCGACTCCGGCGACTCGATGATGATCCACCTGCGGATGAGCGGCCAAGTACTCCTCGCGCCTGCTGGCGCCGACCGTCCAGCGCATACGCACGTCGTGATGCACCTCGACAACGGCACCGAGTGCTGGTTTGTTGACCCGCGCACCTTCGGTGAGGTGGTCGTCTATGACCCGGCAAATGTGGCCGTCGAGCTCCCACCCCTCGCCCGCCTCGGTGTCGACCCGATTGCCGAAGACTTCCCGCGCACCGCACTGCGCAAAATGGTCCAAGGAACGAGCAAGGCGCTCAAACCGTTTCTGCTCGACCAGCAGTACGTCGCCGGGATCGGAAATATTTATGCCGATGAGATTCTCCACCGGGCGCGCCTCCGGCCCGAACGGCCGGCAAATACCATCGATACTGCGGCGACCTGGCGGCTGCATTCGGCGATCATTGACGTCCTCACGGCGTCGATCGAGGTGGGCGGTTCGACGCTTAGAGATGCGCAGTACGTTGACGTCGATGGCGAG
>CALAHA010000324.1 GCA_937891565.1 uncultured Ilumatobacter sp.
ACTGCGTCCATACCGACGAGTGCGTTGGCAATGTCGTTGTTGACGTGGCCGACTGCCTGCTGCACTCCCTTGCCCATATAACGGTCGCCGCCGTCACGCAATTCGACTGCCTCATGCTCGCCGGTCGATGCGCCGGAGGGAACCGCAGCGCGACCTACCGAGCCCGAGTCCAACTCGACTTCAACTTCGACCGTGGGGTTGCCACGCGAATCAAGGATCTCACGGCCGACGATGTTCAGAATTTCGCTCATACTGCGACCACCTTAGAGGCCGCTGAGCGGTGCCGCTGCTGTCAATCGTCGTCGTTGTTTACGGCGACGATCTCATCTGGCGCATCGAAGAGAACGGGCTGGGGGACCTGTGCGATTAATGGGTCGAATTGCTGATCAAGCCATCGAACCGCAATGGCGGTCTCGAGGAGTTGTCGGAACGTGGCACCGGTGACAGCAGAAGTGGCGGCCCGCTGCTTGGGTCGCCGACGATGTCCATCTCCTCGACGTCGAACCCAAGGTTGGAGCGGCGCTGACCTTCAGCTGCCGATAGCGCTCTCCGGTCTCCATGTCGATCACGTAGGCAGTCGGGAGGCCGGCGTCGTCGAGCTCTCGAAGCAGGCGATTTTCAGGCGTGACCAGATGGTTGGGGAGTTCTTTGATGACGTAGCTGACGTCACCGAGTTCGATCAGCCGGACGACGTAGCGGTGCAGGCCCAAGACGCCGTGCATCCGCGGGAGATCCCAATCTGTGAGCGCCTAATCGAATGGCAACGTGGCGATCAACGGGTGGTCAGAGGGGCTTGTGAGTTGGAGACGCACATCCTGAGTTTGGCCGGTCGGACTGCTCCTCACCGGTCCAGCATGACTTTTGGAAAGAAATCCTCATGGTTGTGCGGGAATCCGTCGATAAAGGCATATGGAGCCGGTGGGGACGCGATCGCAAGACATGGATGCGCCGCAGGCAAGCAACGAGGTGCACCCCCGCTAGGTTCCTCGACGGACACGAAAGCATCGACTCCTGGACACGGAAAATCCAAATGGCTCTGGGTCCCTGTGATCCTCGCCGCCGTCGGTGGCGCCACGATGTTCACTGAGGATGGCCCAAACGATCGGTCGCAGACCGCCTGATCGTCGAAGGCGATGCCGTTCGGGTCATTGCCGTCAACGTCAGGCGAAACCCGATCTTGCTGACTTATGCCATCGGGGCGGTCGTCATCGTCCACGTCCAGGGATTGGCAGGACTGTCGACGCTGTCCGAGACGTCCGAGCCAGCGCAGGCTGCGCGACTCGTTGGCTATTTCGCCATTGGCGCCCTGCTGCAGTTGGTCGCAACCTTCTCTGCAGCGGAGGTAACACGTTCGTTGAGTAACGCCGCCGAGAACCTCGCAGTACAGCACAATACTCAGGTTGACAAGCAGCGGAGCGTCGTGGCGCCGCGGGTTGCTGCCGGGCGGTCCGTGGGGCCCTCCGAAGGCTTACCGCCGCCGCAATGAGCTCCGCCGCCGAATTCACCAACGGCGATCCCTCTGCTGACGCTCCACCTCCAGCACCTTTCTCGCTCCAGTCGCCGGCTTCTGGGCATCGCAACCCTCGCCCTTGGACTTCAAGACCACCTGACACCCGACTTCTCGGGAACTGATTTCAGCTTGCGTTGCGCTTGACTTCGTCCCAAAGCGCATCCAGCGTGACGAGGTCGGCGGTCTTGAGGTCGATGGATCTCGAAGCGGCTAAGGCCTCGACGCCTTCGAACCGCGCCCGGAATTTGTCGCTTGCCGCACGAAGTGCCAGTTCGGCGTCGATCTTGAGGTGTCGCGCCACGTTGACAACGGCGAACAGCAGATCACCCAGCTCGAGTTCTGTGGCTGCGATGTCGGTCTCGGTCATTGCTTCGGCGAGTTCGGCGGTCTCTTCGGCGATTTTTGGGAACGCGCCAGCAACGTCTGGCCAGTCAAACCCAACCTTGGAGGCCTTCCGGCCGACCTTTTGTGCATAGGCGAGCGATGGCAGTGAGCGCGGAATGCCTTCGAAGATCGACGTTCGGCCCTTCTCGACTTTCTTGATCTCGTCCCAATTCTCAAGCACTGTCGCGGTGTCGTCGGCGACGATGTCACCGAACACGTGCGGGTGGCGTCGGACCAGCTTGTCGTGAATCCCCTGCGTCACGTCAACGATCGTGAAGCGGCCTTCCTGTTCGGCGATCGTGGCATGAAACTCGATCTGAAAAAGCAGGTCGCCGAGTTCTTCGATCAGGTCGTCGTCACTTGACGGTTCGTCCGGGTTAAGCGCCTGCAGCGCATCGACGACCTCGTAGGTCTCTTCAAGCAGGAACGGAATGAGCGTCTCATGTGTTTGTTCGATGTCCCACGGGCACTGCTCGCGCAACTTGCGGGTGAGTTCGTGGAATCGGACATAGCTCTGGCCGACCGGAGCGGCCAACTGAGGTATGTAGATCGATGTGAGGTGGTCCGCTTCGATCGTCTGATCGAGTTGGGCCCAGGTCGTTTCCACAATGAGTTCGGCACCGGTGCCGAGCGCATGCAACATCGTGACGGGTTCGTCGCCCTGCGCGTCCTCGACGGCCAGTTTGATCTCGTTGAGTACCCAATTGGCGTGCGTGTGAGCGACAAGCATCGGCCCACGTTCGCCGGCTGCGGCCGTGGTGAAATCGTGGCCATCGACGAGGCGAACGCCCTCTTCAACCGGGTCGATACCGAGGCGCGCCCACGCCACGTCGAGGAATGACATGGCAGGAAGAACGTCGAGTTCAATCATTCCGTCGGCGGCCCGTTGACGCAGGTAGCGGACAGTGCGCTCGAGGACGAGCGGGGAACCTGGAACGGCGTAGAGGACGTCGCCATGCTCAGTCGCTGCAGTCGTCAGCCGGTTGGCGATTTCGATGTAGACGTCGTCGAAGGTGTCGGCGGTCTCATACAGATCGTCGTGTGTGACGGCGTTGGGCACAAGGTGCGCCGACGGATGGATCGATGTGCGAAGGTGGCGGTGCTTGATCCGCTCGATGGCGGCGAGCGTTTCGGTGGTGACGTGGTCGACGCCTCCGGGCCCGAGACCAACGACGACGATGCGACCGGGCATGCGCAGATTTCGATTCGCCAGGCTCAGCCGAGCGCGACGACGGCGCTGGTCGCGCTGTCGAAGGTTCCGATCCGAGGATCGATGTAGACGTCGGCGGCGGTGATTGCATCGAGTTGTACCTGAGCGCCATTCGGTAGAGCGCTGGCAATCGTCAGATGGGCCTGTGCGTCGACCAGTAGATCTTGGACACCGTCAGGGGCTTCGAGGAATGTCGGCAAGCTGCCAGCAAGGCCCTGCGTGGCGGCATCGCGATCGGCATCGGTGATTTCGATGCCCTGCTCTCCGAAGTAGTCGTTGAGCGCGCCGGCGAGGACCAACGTGCTCGTGACGGATCGGATGGTGTTCAGGTCGTTGCTCGACTCTTCGGGGATGCCAATGGCGTCGATGATGCCGCTGAGATCCTCATGCGAGTACTCGACATCGTTGATGCGAGCGGCAACGTCGTTGTCGGTGAACGTGGTGCAGCCTGCGGTGACCGAGGCGGCAGCCAGCGGGAGCAGGATCGTCAATAGTCGGCGCTTCACCGCCACGACGATAGCGGTCACACTGTGCCAGGCACAGTGTGACGGGTCAGTCAGTTTTGGGGGATGGCCTCTTCGACCAGGTCGCGGAGGAACTGGACAAGGTAGGCCGATGGTTCGGCTTTGGTGCCGTCAGGGTTCCGCCGGGGGAGTGGCACGACGAGTTGACCGAGATCTTCCTTGTACTTGGCGCCCTTCGAAAGTCGACGGAGACGCATTGTTTCACTCAGCTTGAGTTGGAGCGGAGCGAGCTTCGCGTCACTCGTGGAGATCTGAATGTCGCGCAGGCCGAGGCGATTGCACTGTGCCCGTAGGTAGCCAACCTGCAGCAGCGCTTCAGCTGGCTCGGGCAGCGGACCGTAGCGGTCTTCCCATTCGGCGCGAATGTCGTCGACCTGCGCGTCGGTCTGCACGCTGGCAAGCCGACGGTATGCCTCGAGCCGGAGCTCTTCCTTGGCCACGTAGTCGGTCGGAAGGAACGAGTCGGTCGGCACGTCAAGCTTGATCTCGGCGGGCGCCTTCTTCGCTGGCTCGCCCTTCATTTCACTGACCGCTTCGGTGACCATTTGGCAGTACAGGTCATAGCCGACGGCTGCGATATGACCAGACTGAGACTCGCCGAGCAGGCTGCCGGCGCCGCGAATTTCGAGGTCGCGCATCGCGATCTTGAAGCCAGATCCAAGCTCGGTCGACTCACCGATTGTGCGCAGCCGCTCGTACGCCTCTTCGGTCAGCACTTTGTCGGGTGGATAGAAGAGGTAGGCGTAGGCCCGCTGGCCAGAGCGCCCGACGCGGCCGCGCAGCTGATGCATTTGGCCGAGGCCGAGCAGGTCGGACCGCTCGACGACGAGCGTGTTAACGGACGGCATGTCGATGCCTGACTCGATGATGGTGGTGCACACGAGGACGTCATAGTGGCCGTCCCAGAAGTCTTGAACAACGGTTTCGAGCGTGCTCTCGTCCATCTGGCCATGAGCCACGGCGATGCGCGCGTCCGGAACAAGCTGGCGTAGCCGGGCTGCTGCTGTGTCGATCGAACGCACTCGGTTGTGGACCCAGAAGACTTGGCCTTCGCGAAGAAGTTCACGGCGGATTGCCTCGACAGCGACCCGTTCTTCGTACTCGCCGACGAAGGTCAGGATGGGCTGGCGTTCAGCCGGTGGGGTCTGCAGCAGCGAGAGGTCCCGGATACCAACGAGAGACATTTCGAGGGTGCGCGGAATTGGCGTTGCTGAGAGCGTGAGGACGTCAACGTTCGTCTTCATCCTCTTCATTTTCTCTTTGTGCTGCACGCCGAAGCGTTGCTCTTCGTCGACGACGAGGAGGCCGAGGTCTTTGAAATTGATGTCCGCCGCAAGCAGTCGGTGGGTGCCGATGATGCAGTCGACCTCACCGGACTTGACCTGGGCAATCACCTTCTTGGCCTGAGCTGCGGTCAAGAATCTCGACAGCACTTCGACCCGGATCGGGTAACCGGCGAAGCGGTCGGCGAACGTATTGCCGTGCTGCGTGGCGAGCAAGGTGGTCGGTGCGAGCACCGCGACTTGTTTGCCGTCTTGGATGGCCTTGAACGCAGCGCGGATCGCGACCTCGGTCTTGCCGAAACCGACGTCGCCACACACCAGGCGGTCCATCGGATGCGTGCGCTCCATGTCGGCCTTGATCTCGGCGATTGCGGTGCGCTGATCAGGCGTCTCGACGAACGGAAACGCCTCTTCCATCTCGTGCTGCCAGGGCGTGTCCTGAGCAAAAGCGTGGCCCACTGCGGTAATTCGCTGCTGGTATAGCAGGACCAACTCTTGCGCGACTTGACGAACCTCTGACTTGACGCGGCTCTTCGCTTTGGCGAAGTCGGACCCGCCGAGCTTGTGCATGGCAGGCGCTTCGCCGCCGACGTACTGGCGGAGTGCGTCGATCTGGTCAGACGGTACGTAGAGCTTGTCGCCGCCCTTGTACGAGATGAGGAGGTAGTCGCGCTCGACGCCGCCGATGGCCCGCTTGACCATGCCCTCGTATCGGCCGACGCCGTGCTGGTGGTGCACCACGTAGTTGCCGGCTTTGAGGTCTTGGAAGGTGGTGGTGCCTTC
>CALAHA010000325.1 GCA_937891565.1 uncultured Ilumatobacter sp.
CTGGCGTTGCGATTGAACCAATTCATATTGTCCGCAAGTGCGCCAAGGGCGACACCGGCACCATGATCAGATTCTGGCCTGACCTCAACCTGTTCCATGACGACCACGGGATCGCATTCGACAAACCTCAATGGTCACTACGCATCATCGCCGACCGGTTCCGCCACAAGAGCTTTATTCATCCCGGCGTCACATTTGCCGTCATCGACAATCGCAACGGCGCCAAAGAACTCTCCGAGTGGTGCTCGAACGGCGGCGTTGCCGACCTCGTGACCGAGATGACCGCTGACACCGGCCTCGTCGCGCCGGTCGTGTCGTTCCAAGGCGACGATGGCGACATCACGCTCGATGCAGCGATTGCCTGGACCGTCGATGGCCGCGACACCAGCATCGGATTCGCAAACGGCGTCGCGACACCGGAGGGCGGCACGCACATCAACGGGTTCCGAACTGCCGTGACCGAGTCGGTCCAGAAGTACATCGGTGACCGCGACATGTTGAAGGACAAAGAGTCGCAGCCGAACACCCGAGACATCTTCGCCGCCGGCCTGATGGTCGCCTCGATCATGCTGCCTGGCCCGCAGTTTGCCGGGAACTCGAAGTCGAAGCTGATGAATCCTGAGGCCACGTCTCGAACGCGTGCGATTGTCATGCCTGCCATGGCCCGTTGGCTCGAAGAGAATCCAGAACCGGCAAAGAAAATCGCCGACCTCGCCATCTCATCAATGCGGTCCAGAACCAAGTCGAATGCCGAACAGGCAGCCGTCCGCGCCTTGCTCGGCAAAGGCAACAAGTCACGCAATGGGTTGCCTGCGAAACTGCGCGATTGCACGTTCAAAACCGACCGGCCCACCGAGCTCCTCCTTGTCGAAGGCGAGTCGGCAGGCGGTACCGCAATCGATGCCCGCGACCCTTCATTCCAAGCGATCTTGCCGTTACGCGGCAAGCCGCTGAACTCGTACCGCGAGTCGATCAGCCGAGTCGTCAAAACAATGGCCGACCTCATCTTGTCGATGGGTTGCGGCATCGGCGACGACTTCGACCTCGACAAGCTCCGCTACGACCGCCTTGTCGTACTCGCCGACGCCGACGACGACGGCCTCCACATTCGCGCACTCATCCTGGCGTTTCTCTACACATGGTGCCCGGGCCTCGTCGAGTCCGGTCGGTTGTTCTACGCGCTGCCGCCACTCTGGACGACCGTTCATCGGGGCGAGCGGATTTACCTCGAAGACGACGCCGCAATGCGCTCGTGGCGAGCCGAAAACCCCACCCACAAAGCCCACATGGGCCGCTTGAAGGGTCTCGGCGAAATGGATGCCGACGAACTTCGCTCCGTCATGGGAACCGACCGCAAGATCGGCGTCGTCCACATCGAGGACCCCGCCAACCTGGCCCGCCTCGCCGAGCGTCTGTTTGGCCCGAAGTCCGAACTCCGCAAGGCGTGGTATCTCGAACGATCCGGCGAGTCTCTGACCGTCGGAGGAGCGAACTGATGGCCCGCAAGAAGAAAGCCGCTGCTGCGGTTCAGTTCACCGAGACGATTATCGAACTGTCAGCTGGGGACCAGCTCGATCGCGACTACTTCGCCTACGCGCGAGCGGTCGTCGAAGATCGTGCAATCCCTTCTGCTGCTGACGGGCTGAAGCCAGTCCATCGCCGGATCCTGTGGGACATGTGGACACAACGGCTCACGCCCGACCGGCCGTTTGTCAAGACCGCCCGCGTCGTCGGTGACACGATGGCGTTGTTCCATCCGCACGGCGACGCCTCGATCGCTGATGCTCTCGCGCGCCTCGCGCAACCGTTCTCGAACCTTGTGCCGCTCCTAGATTTCCACGGCAACGTTGGCTCGCCCGACTTCTCGCCGGCCGCGCCGCGCTATACCGAAACTCGGCTCGGGCAGTTCGGTGTCATGTTGCTCAACGAGGTCGACCAGGGCGTCGTCCCCATGGTCGAGAACTACGAAGGCTCAACCATTGAGCCAACCGTGCTGCCAGCCGCCTATCCCAACTTGCTTGTCAACGGCGCCAACGGCATTGCCGTTGGGCTGTCGTCTTACTTGCCGCCACACGACCCCCGCGAAGTGTGCCAAGCAACGTTGATGCTCCTCGACCGCAAGTCAGCCAGCATCGACGAACTGATGACCGTGCTGCCCGGCCCGTCGTTCCCGTCCGAATGCACCGTCACCAACGGCGACGAGCTCAACGACATCTACCGCTCCGGTCAAGGCCGCGTCGTGGTCCGCGGCGCCTGGATCGTCGAGCCTGTCGGCCGTAACCGTCAACAGATCATCATCACATCACTGCCGTACGCCGACACGACCCTCGGTTCTGTCGAGAAGTTCATCGCACAGGTCGGAGATGCACTCGACAACGGCGATCTCGCTGGGATTACTGCGTTTAACGACGAATCGTCGAACGGTCAGACCCGCATCTCGGTGGAGCTCGCCGCCGGCGTCAACGCCGACATGATCACCCCCGGCCTGCTGCGATTCACGAACCTGCAAGTCACCAACAAAGTCCAGATGCACTTCCTGGACGAGAACGACACCGTCCGGCTCTACAACTTGCGGAGCGCCCTGCAGGCGTGGATCGCCCATCGCATTCGTGTCGTCGTTTCCCGCTCCCAATACCGGTTGTCGAAGATCGCAGAGCGGCTCCACCGACTACGCGGGTTCCTCGCCGTCCTCGTCGACATTGATGAGACCATCAGGATCGTCCGCACGTCAAAGACCCGAGCGATCGCCCGCGAGCGCTTGATCGAACGGTTCTCAATCGATGAGACCCAGGCCAATGCCGTTCTCGACCTGAACCTCGGCCAGTTGACCGAAGACGCCGTCGTCGAGTTTCAGACCGAAGCAACGGCCCTCGAAGCCGAGCAGGCGAAACTCGAACGCCTGCTGTCATCAGAGACTCGCCAGCGCACACAGGTGGCACGCGAGTTGACCGAGACGATGGACTCCTTCAAAGACCTCACTGGGCGGGTCACGATGATCACCACTGAGAGCGCTCCAAAGGTGTCAAAGGCCCAGATGGTCCTCGACGTCCCGACGACGCTCTACCTCGACGCTTCCGGATGGATGCAAGCAATCGGGCAGGGCTCAAAAGCCAAACCAAAACTGGTCCCGCTGCACACGTTCGACACGACCACCGCGACGACGCTCGTCGCGCTGACCGATAGCGGCCATCTGTTCCGGACGCTCATCGCCAGCGTTGGTGAGAAGCCGACCGCTGCGGCCAGTGTGCTGCCGGGCCTGGCAGGTGAACCAATCCGCTGGTGGCTCGAGCCTGACCTGCCAGCCGACCTGCTCCTCGTCATGTCGGACGGCCAGGTGAAACGCATTGCCACGGAAGACTGCGAAGGCGGCGATCGCAAGGGCGGTATCTCGATCGTCAAACTGGCCGCCGGAGCCCGCGTCGTGACCGTCGAAGCGTTCGACGACAACGCTCACATCCTCGTCGCCACGTCGGACGGGCAAGGCATTCGTTTTTCTCCTGACGGTTTGCGCCCGATGGGCCGGACAGCGGCGGGAGTGCGCGGCATCAAGACCGACGCCGAGGTCGTCTTCGGTGGCCTCCCGGCCATCGGTGATGTACTCCTTCTCATTACCACGAAGGGGTTCGGCAAACGCTGTGACCCGGGCGAGCTTCCCGAACAGAACCGTGGTGGCAAAGGCGTGCGCGTCATGCCTGCAGGTAAGTGGGGTCCGCTCCACACCGGCGCGCTAACCAGCAGTAGCGACGTCCTCGTGTTCGACGCGACAGACAGCACCGAGC
>CALAHA010000326.1 GCA_937891565.1 uncultured Ilumatobacter sp.
TTCGTGCCTGGTTGTTCCGCATCCTCACCAACACGTACATCAACAAGTACCGAGCGAAACAGCGGCGTCTCGACGAGTCAGATCTCGGCGACATCGAGGACCTGTACCTCTACAAGCGCCTTGGCACTTTCGAGGATGCGTCGATTGGTCGTTCTGCCGAAGAGTCGCTCATGGAAATGCTTCCAGACGACGAGGTCAAGGGGGCGCTCGAAGGGCTCCCGGACAACTTCCGGTTGCCGGTGATCCTCGCCGATGTCGAGGGTTTCGCGTACAAGGAGATCGCTGAAATGCTCGACATCCCAATCGGCACCGTGATGTCACGGCTCCACCGGGGAAGAAAGGCGATGCAGAAGGCGTTGCATACATATGCACTCGAACGTGGCCTCGCTGACCCTCAGCCCGAACCCACCGACTCGAGCAAAGAAGGGCAGGAGAACTGATGGACGCATGTGACACCCCCGATTGCAGTCAGACGCTCAAAGAGCTCGACGTGTTCCTCGACTCCGAACTGTCAGACGCCGCGCGCGACACGATCCGCCATCACCTTGACGCCTGCCCCGACTGTCTGAGCGCCTTCGACTTCCACGCCGAACTCAAGCAGGTCATCCAGAAGAAGTGCCAGGAAAACGAGATGCCAGCCGATCTACTGTCGCGGATCGAGAAGTGCTTCGACACCGACTTCGACGGCGATGGTGTGATCGGCTGAACGCTCAACACGTCATGACCGTGCCGTCCGCGGCACGATCATGACGTGGAATCGACCGATGCCCTCATCCTGCTGATTGCACTCTCGTCGACCTGGGCGATGACCGGGCTGATCTGGACGATTCAGATTGTCCACTATCCGATCTTCGATGCAATCGAACGCGGTACCGATAGCGAGCTTTGGCGTCGCTTCGCGCAGCGCCACACCACCGCGATCAGCTACGTCGTCGGGCCGTTCATGCTCGCCGAAGGGGCCACCGGTATCTGGATCGCAGCGTCACCTCCGGCAGGAATGAGCCGCATACTCCCACTGGTCGCACTGGTGCTGATGGGCGCCGCCTACGGCGTCACCGCCTTCGTGTCGGCGCCGCTCCACGGTCGGCTTGGACCCAGCTTCGACGACGCTCTGCACACTCGGCTGGTCAACACCAACTGGGTAAGGACAGCTGCCTGGACCATGCGCGGCATCGTGTTGTGTGTCATTGCCTACGTTGCGATTACCTGACCGCAATGCCGTTGGCCAGCCGTTGATCAGCCGTTGATCAGTTGCTGTTCAGCCGGGAGATCGGAGAAGTGCGGACGGGAATGCCCTGTCATCGTCGATCGCTCGCTAACCTGCCGGAATGCTCGCAGCCGAAGTTTGGCACTGGTGGATTGGCGTTGCCTTAACGGGCGTCGCACTCTTTTTGGGAGTCGGCCTCGTTGGCCTCTACCTGAAGACGGTGACATCACAGAAGTACCCTGGCGGCAAGCGTCGCCGCCAGAACGACCTCTGACCGCACCCTCCATGCCGGTCGACCCTGGCTTCCTGTCCGTCGACCCGCTGGTCGCAGATCTCCTGGCTCGCTGCGACTTTCCGCCGGCTGGCACCGCTGTCACCTGCGCGTTGTCCGGCGGCCCTGACTCGTCCGCACTGGCGGCCCTCGCAGTTGCCGCAGGGCTGATCGTCAACGCTGTCCACGTCGACCATGGTCTCCGCGCACGTTCGTCTGACGATGCTGACGCGGCCCGTTCGATCGCCGTCGGCCTCGGTATTTCCTGCCGGGTCGTTCGTGTCGAACTGTCCGACGGTCCCAACCTCGAAGCCCGCGCCCGGTCGGCCCGCCGAGCCGCAATCGGCCCCGCAGCCCTCACCGGACACACCGCCGACGACCAAGCCGAAACGGTGCTGCTGGCACTCTTTCGTGGGAGCGGCGCCACTGGCCTCGCTGGCATCCGTCACGGACCGACCAAGCCGATCATTCGGCTGCGCCGAACAGACACTCACGGGCTGTGTAAGCAACTTGGCCTCCCGATCGTTCACGACGAATCAAATGACAACCCGAGATTCCGCCGCAACAGAGTTCGTCAAGAACTGCTCCCGCTCGCCGACGAGATCTTTGACCGTGACGTCTCGGTACTGATCGAACGGGCAGCAAACCTCCTCCGCGACGACGACGTACTGCTCGAGGAGCTGGCGGGCACAATCGACCCAACAGATGCAGCCGCGATCACCGCTGCACCGCTCCCATTGGCGCGACGTGCCCTCCGGCGATGGCTCACCGATGACGGGTATCCACCGAGCGCCGCAGCCCTCGAACGCGTGCTGTCTGTGGCTCGAGGTGAAGCTGTTGCGTGCGACCTTGCAGGGGGGCGCAGAGTTCATCGATCAGCCCAGCGGCTCTGGCTTTCTCACTGACGCAATCGACCGGGTAGCATGATTCCTCGTTATGGACACCGCTCACTCTTCCAACTCATCGCTCCAGGGCAGCTGCTAATGGCTCCCAGATTGCGCGGGAAGTGGGCGCTCGGTATTACACCGCGCAACTTCACCTGGATCCTCAAGGACAAGCTTGCAGTGTGCGAGCGACCCGGCGGCGTTGGCGACAGTCATCGTCGAGTCCGGCGACAAGAAGAGATCATCTGGCTGCGCGAAAACGGCTTCGGCTGCGTTATCTCGATCATCTCAGCGCCGAGCAACCTCCACAACTACGACGAACTGCAGCTGCCGTACCGCCACCGGGCGTTCAACCAGGAGAACCTCGACGCCTATCTCAAGGCGCTCTACACCGAACTGCACGAACTCCTGAACCGCAACATGAGGGTGCTTGTCCATGCCGAAGAGGTCAGCGATCGCATCTTCGGTGTCATGGGCGGCTACATCCGGTGGTCGGGCCTCGTCGAAGAAGCGACCCAAGCCATTCAGGTCACTGAGCGGTTGGCTGGCCGCCAACTCGATCCCTTCGCTCGCGAAGTGATCATGAACGCCCACAAACTGCGCTGAAGCGGTCGCTCTGACCGAGCCCGGCAGACCGAGGTGCAGCCCGAACTAAGGTCTGGCGATGACGACACCTGCCAACTGGTATCCCGACCCGAACGGCCGCGCTGATTTCCGTTACTGGGACGGCAAGGCCTGGACCGTCCACGTCAGCACGGACGGCGTGCAAAGCACCGACCCGGTCGAAGGCGGCGTGTCGCGTGGCCCCGACCAGGCCCTCTCGGTCGGCAACGAAGGACGGACCGACAAGATTCAGCAGCAACTCACCGGCCAGGGAATTCGTGGTGCCGGACTCACCGG
>CALAHA010000327.1 GCA_937891565.1 uncultured Ilumatobacter sp.
CCAGGTCACCTGTGATCCGTCGCCGGTGTTCGATATCAAGGCAAGCCTTGAAGCAGCCGGTTTCACCGTGCAGTCGGCCGACTCGCCGATGCTGGCCGAGAACCTCGTCGAGGTCTTTGACGTCAAAGACGCCAAGGGCATCCTCTCGGTGATGGAGGCGCTCGAAGACAACGACGATGTGCAAGACGTCTTTTCGAACTTCGACATGAGCGATGAACTCATGGAACAGGCCTCGGAATGATCTGGCGTCTGGACGTGTCGTCGTGAGTATCTCTCTGGGCGACACAGCACCCAATTTCACTTTGCCTGGTACCGGTGGTCAGGACTATTCGCTCAACGACTTTGCCGGCCAGCCGGTGGTCCTCGTCTTCTACCCAGGTGACGACACGCCGGTATGTACGAAGCAGCTCAACAGCTACAACCGAGATATCGAGCAGTTCACTGAGTTGAACGCGCAGGTCATTGGCATCTCGGCGCAAGACGTGTCAAGCCACGAAGGCTTCGCCAATAAGCACGGCTTCACGTTCCCGCTTTTGGCCGATGTTGACAAGGACGTTGCCGGTCTTTACGGGACGCTCGGGCCGATCGGATTTCCGCGGCGCAGCGTGTTCATCATCGACAGTAATGGAATTGTTCGCTACGCCCACCGGGCAATGGCTGGGCTCACGTTCCGACCGGTCAAAGAACTCGTCGCAGAACTCGGAAAGCTTCCTCGCTGATTTCTGTCGTTGCGTACGTCTACGCAAATGGCTGATATCGGTGGTGTAGCCGAGCGCTCCAGGGATCACCTGATTTGATCGGTCAATCGACTAGAGTGCGAACCTGTGTTCGCCAATAGCGTCGACGCCGTTCGTGGCGTGACTTCACGAGTTCTCGGAATTGATCCGGGCCTGACCCGCTGCGGCTTTGCCGTGATCGACGGTCGCGGCCCGAACGCTGCGACCGCCGTGTCAATGGGTGTCATTCGAACGTCGGCGTCCGATCCGCTCCCGCAGCGGCTCGGCGAGCTGCGAACCGAGTTCACGGCCTTAATCGCCGAGTTCAAACCCGATGTCGTTGCGGTCGAGCAGGTGTTCTTTCAAAACAACGTGCGCAGCGCTATGAGTGTCGCCCAGGCGAGCGGTCTCGCCCTTGCCGAAGCAGCGCTCGCAGGCTGCGAGGTTCTGCAGTACACGCCCAACCAGGTCAAAGATGCCGTTGCCGGATGGGGTGGCGCCGGGAAAGAACAGGTGCAGAGAATGGTGCAACAGCGGCTCAGGTTGTCGTCATTACCCACGCCTGCCGATGCTGCCGATGCAGCCGCGATCGCGCTGTGCCATCTGGCGATGTCGCCAATCGGGCGTCAAGTTCGTCAATTGAACGGTGACAGTGTCCGGAGTAGGAAGAACCTGCCGCCTGTCGGAGGTGTCCAATGATTGGCTCATTGCGCGGCGAGGTGCTTGAACGCAACCTCGACGGCACAGTGCTGCTTGAGGTCGCTGGTATCGGGTACATCGTGACCGTCTCACAGCGGGCGATCCCCGAACTCGAGCCCGGCAGCACCACGTTCTTACGGATTCATCACCACATTCGCGAAGATACCCAGACGCTTTTTGGATTCACATCGAAAGAAGACAAGGCAACCTTCCAGGTCCTGCTTGCCACGCACGGTGTTGGCCCGGCAATGGCCATGTCAGTCTTGGCAACGCACCCCGCTGCGTCGCTGGTCGACATCGTGGCAACCAACGACATCGCCGCGCTGCAACTTGTCCCCAAGATCGGTAAGAAGACTGCCGAACGACTCATTGTCGAACTCAAGAATCGACTGTCGCTCGACATCCTGGACGGTGGCTCGTCGGTGGCGAGCAGTGGGGGCTCGAGTGTTGCTGATGTGCGCGAGGCGTTGGCAGGCCTGGGTTACGGCACCGAAGAGATCCGTGAGGTGCTGCGCGAACTCCCGAGTGGCGCCGACTCTGCCACCCTGTTGCGTGACGCGTTGAAGACGCTGTCCAAGAACTGACGAACCAAGGTGGGCTCTGATGCGTGACGAATTTCTCGACCCCGGCGTCGGGCACTCGGAAAATATCGACGAGGAAGAACTCGAAGTTGGTATCCGGCCGCGGGCGCTCGACGAGTTCGTTGGCCAGGGTGAACTCAAAGAACACCTGAAAATTGTCATGGAGGCCGCTCGTCTCCGGGAGCAAGCGGTTGATCACCTGTTGTTCGCTGGCCCGCCGGGGCTTGGCAAGACCACGTTGGCCAGCATCGTCGCCACGGAGATGGGCACCCAGATCCACGTCACGTCGGGCCCTGCACTCGAGCGAGCCGGTGACCTCGCAGCGATCTTGACGAAACTCGAAGATGGTGACGTGCTGTTCATTGATGAGATCCATCGACTCAACCGTGCCGTCGAGGAGATCCTCTATCCGGCGATGGAAGACTTCCAGCTCGACATTGTTGTCGGGAAAGGCCCGGCAGCATCGAGTATTCGGCTGACGATGCCGCCGTTCACGCTGGTGGGTGCGACCACCCGGACCGGCATGATCACTGGGCCACTGCGCGACCGGTTTGGCCTTGTTGCCAGGCTTGACTACTACGACCACGTCGAACTGCAGGCAATTGTCGAACGTGCTGCTGGCATCTTCGAGATCGAAATCGACTCGAAGGGAGCGTTCGAGATCGCCCGCCGGTCCCGCGGCACACCGCGTATCGCCAACCGCCGCCTGCGCCGCGTTCGCGATTTTGCCGAGGTGCGTGCCGATGGTGTGATCACCAGCGACGTGGCCGAGGCCGGCTTGAAGCTGTTCGGCGTCGACAACCGCGGCCTCGACAAAGTCGATAGGGCGCTCCTCGCTGCGCTGTGTGGCCAGTTCACCGGCGGGCCCGTCGGCCTGTCGACCCTAGCAATCAGTATCGGCGAGCAGCCCGAGACAGTCGAAGATGTGTATGAGCCGTTCCTCATCACCCAGGGGATGATTGCCCGCACCCCTCGTGGCCGAGTCGCGCTCGCCGCGGCATACGACCACATCGGCATTACCCCACCACGTAAAGTCACTGACGGCTCCCTCTTCGATTGAGAGCGGAAGCACGTTCTCATCCCGAGTCAGTGCTTTGAAAGTGACGGGGGAACTGGTGGGGTGCGGGTTGTCGTGTCGTGCGTAGCATCGTTGCGTGCAGCTGTCTGATTTTGACTATGTGTTGCCGGACGAGCGGATCGCGCAGACTCCAATCGAGCCACGCGATTCGGCCCGGTTGCTGGTTGCTGGCAACCCGGTCCGACACTTGCATGTCTCTGACCTGGCCGACCTGTTGCTGCCCGGCGATCTGCTGGTCGTCAACGAAACGCGTGTGATCCCTGCCCGCCTCAAGCTCCATCGGGCCACTGGGGGAGCAGCTGAGGTCTTGTTGCTCGAGGCCACCAACGGGGCACGCACCGAATGGGAAGCGCTGGTTCGACCGGGTAAGAAGCTGAAGATCGGCGAGGAACTTTTCGCTGGCGATGTACCGCTCGTGCGTATCGGTGAACGCACCGCAGCGGGCGACACGTTCCACGTCACGCTCCTGGGGCCGACCGACGGGAATGAGTCTTTTGAAACACTCGACATGTACGGCGAGATGCCGCTCCCGCCGTACATCACCGAGCGGCTCGACAACCCGGATCGCTACCAGACGATCTACGCGAACGAACCAGGCAGTGCCGCAGCTCCTACCGCAGGCCTCCACTTCACCCCCGAACTCTTCGACCGGCTCGATGCCCGGGGTGTGAATCGTGCGACCGTCGAACTCGTCGTTGGGCTCGACACGTTCCAGCCGATCAGCACAGACAACCCGCTCGAGCATCCAATGCACACCGAGCGCTATCGCGTGCCGCCGGAAACGATGCAGCAGTGCATCAACACGCACGCCGCAGGCGGCCGTGTTGTGGCCGTCGGGACCACTGCGGTGCGGGCGCTTGAGTCAGCTGCCAAGCTTGGCGAGCTTTCCGGCCGAACGAATATCTTCATCCACGAGGGTTTCGACTGGCAGGTCGTCGACGTGCTGCTGACGAACTTCCACCTTCCAAAGACCACGCTACTCATGATGATCGATGCGTTCGTCGGCCCGGGCTGGCGTGAGCTGTATGTAGAAGCAATCCAGCGTGAGTACCGATTTCTGAGCTTCGGTGACGCCATGTTGCTTGAACGCTTCAGTCGGTAGCGTCGTTGCTCTATGTACCGGGTGCAACTTGACGTCGAAGCCACACACGGCGCTGCACGCGTGGGCACCGCAAGCACGGCCCGCGGCACGTATCAAACGCCGCTGTTCATGCCGGTCGGCACCAGAGGTGCGATCAAGCACCTCAGCGCTGCCGACTACGAACGCCTCGGTGCCGAAATCGTGCTCGGCAACACTTACCACCTGATGCTGCGGCCGGGTGCAGAACTCATTGCCAAGTTCGGCGGCCTCGGCAAGTTCTCTGGCTGGGATGGCCTCACGCTCACCGACTCGGGTGGGTTCCAGGTGTTCTCGCTCGACCCGAAGGTCGACGACGAAGGAGTCACCTTCAAGAGCACCTACGACGGGTCAAGTCATCGGTTCACGCCCGAGATCGCTGTCGATGTCCAGCAGCAACTCGGCGCTGACATCCAGATGGTGCTCGACGTCTGCCCACCATTGCCGAGCCCGCCAGATGTGATCCGCTTGGCCCTCGAGCGCACGAATGATTGGGCCCGTCGGGCCAAGGCTGCTCATACTCGTACCGACCAGTCGCTCTTTGGCATCGTGCAGGGTGGCATCAGCGAGGCCCTGCGTGCCGAGAGTGCGCAGCGAACTGTCGAGATCGGTTTCGACGGCTATGGCATTGGCGGCCTGTCGGTTGGCGAGTCTCGAGAGCAGATGCTGCCAGCACTGGCTGCGGCCATTGCGCACCTTCCCGCTGATCAGCCTCGCTATTTGATGGGGGTCGGCGACCCGGCCTCGCT
>CALAHA010000328.1 GCA_937891565.1 uncultured Ilumatobacter sp.
GGCGTCGTCGTTGATTAATTCGTCGGCCGGACCTTCGGTAAAGATCGCTCCGGACTCGAGGACGTAGCCCCGGTCGCCGATGCCAAGTGCCAACTGTGCGTTCTGTTCGACCACGAGCATCGTCGTGCCAGTCTCCTTGTTGATTTCGGCGAAACGCTCGAACAGCTCCGCCACAATGATCGGGGCCAGCCCGAGTGACGGTTCGTCAAGCAAGAGCAGGCTCGGACGAGACATCAGCGCCCGAGAAACGGCAAGCATCTGCTGCTCACCGCCGGAAAGTGAACCGGCGCGCTGATTCTTGCGCTCCCGGAGCACGGGGTACACGTCGAACCACTGCTCGATGTCTTTGTCGATTTCGTTGTCATCTCGAATGTAGGCACCGACCCGGAGGTTGTCTTCGACAGACAACTCGGGCAGCGTGCCCCGACCCTGCGGGACATGTGCGACACCTTGACGCACGAGGTCGGGAGCTTTCGCACTGCTGATGTCCTCGCCACGCAGCTTGATCAAGCCCGTGCGGGCAATCATGCCCGACACCGCCCGCAACGTCGTGGTCTTACCGGCACCGTTGGCGCCAAGGATGATCACGATTTCGCCATCGGCGACGTGGAAGTCCAGGCCGTGGAGGACCTGAATTTGGCCGTACCCGCCTTGAAGACCCTTGACCTCGAGAACGAGTTCGGGAGGTGTGCTGGACTCGCTCATGCGGGTGCTCCTAGATACGCCTCGATCACGGCTGGATTTTCCTGCACTTCTGCAGGCAAGCCCTCAGCGATCTTGCGGCCAAAGTCGAGAACGACGACGTTCTCGGAGATGCTCATCACGAGGCCCATGTGGTGCTCGACGAGGAGGATGGTCAGGTTGTAGTCGGTCCGAATTTTTCGGATAACGACCGACAGTTCTTCGACTTCGCTGTGCGTCAGGCCCGTCGCGGGTTCGTCGAGCATCAGCAGCTTGGGATGGCCGATGAGGCAGCGGGCGAGTTCGATTCGCTTGAGCGTTCCGTAGGGAAGACCAGCGCACTGCTGGAAGGCAAACTCGGCGAGGCCGAGGTCGGACAGAATCGTGTAGGCCTCGGAGGCCAGCTTCTGCTCTTCCTTCTTGCGCCCGATGTTGAGCATCGCCGTGCCGAAGTTTTGCTTGCTTCGCACGTGCGCACCAGCCATGACGTTTTCGATCACGCTCATGCGTGGCCAGAGCGCCAAATTCTGGAACGTTCGGAAGATGCCCGTCTTGGCAATCAAGTGTGGTGGCGTCTTCAACAGGTCGACCCCGTTAAAGCTCAACGATCCAGCGGTCGGGTCATAGATACGACTGATGACGTTAAACATCGTCGTCTTCCCCGCTCCATTGGGACCGATCAGGCCGCAAATCTGTCCTTCTTCGATGTCGAAGGTCATCCCGCTGAGAGCAACGATGCCCCCAAACCTGACTTCGACGTCTTTCACTTCAAGCATTGCCATCGACGTAAACCCCCTGATGTTCGTCGGTGTTTTGAGGAACGTAGCACGCAGCCCCACACGGCCATCGAACCGGACGATTCGAGGACGAGAATTGGAAGGTACCAGACAGCCGATTTAAGCACCGCACCCAAACGACCGTTCCAATAGACGTCTTTTAATGGTGGCAAGATTCGAAATCCCGGTCAGCCGATGCGAGTCGGCAACCGTCGTTGCCTAGAGTCGGGGTCGTGCAGACCACGCGACTTACCGCACTGCTCATCGCCACGGGGCTGTTCGCTGCGGCCTGCGGCGCCGACGTTGCAGTAACCGCAACTCGCTCCGATGCCTCAGCGGGGGCGACACCTGCGCCGCCGTTCGAGCCGGGTGCGCCCGTCATCGACGAAGACAGCAACCCGGACGACCCGCCGAACGAGCCGGCGACAACGCCTCCGGTGACCGACCCAACCGTCAGCGATCCCAACGCCATCAATTTCGGTCCAAACAAACCAGCCCAGCCATACGACGACTTCCTCCTTGCGACACTCACCGACCTCGACACATGGTGGGAGCAGACCTATCCCGAGCTGTATGGCACGGCATGGCAACCACTCCAAGGCGGTGTCTATGCGGCGTACCCGCAACGACCAGATGATCTCCCCGGTTGCGGCGAGCCGCGCACGTCCTACGACGACGTCCAAGAATTCGTGGCGTTCTACTGCGGCCTTGATGACTTTATTGTCTACGACGACGGCGACGGCGGCCTGCTCGCCCAACTCGCCGAAAACTTCGGCGCCGGAACGATCGGCATCGTGTTGGCTCACGAGTTCGGCCACGCCATCCAGCAGCGCAGCGGTGTCCTGCTCCAAAACCTCCCGACGGTCACGACCGAGCAGCAGGCCGACTGCTTCGCTGGCGCTTGGGCCGGCCGCGCCGCACGAGGTGAAGGCGACATCACGTTCTCCGATGCCGACGTCCGCGCAGGCCTGATTGCCATGCTCGAAGTACGTGATCCCGTCGGCATCGACCAGTTCACGCCCGGCGGCCACGGGTCCGGATTCGACCGGGTCGGCGCCTTCCAGGTCGGCTTCCGCGAAGGCGCAGTCCGCTGCGGCGACCTCATTGACAACCCGCTCCCCCTCATGCCGAACCAATTCAATGACAACCTCGACTTCGCCAACGAAGGCAATGCACCGTTCGGGTTCGATGCTGGCGATCCGGAGACCGGCGCAGGCGCCGAGCTGTTCGGGTTCTTGGTGCCCGACCTCAACCTTTTCTGGGGCATCGACGCCGGGCTTGCCGACTTCACCCCGCTCATGCTCGTTCCTGTCCAGAACGAGGCCGAGGCCGCATGTGCCGATCTCGAGCCCGGCCTGCAAAATGGAGCGGCCCTCTGCCCGTCGAGTAACACCGTTTTCCTGAACGAACCGGTTGCCCGCAACCTCTACGAACAAGCCACGTTCGGCGACTTTTCGTTGGGCTATCTGATTGGCGTGGCGTGGGCCGAAGCAGCGCAGCGTGCACTCGGATCGGCCATCGAAGGCGAACAGCGTGAACTGATCAACGACTGCCTCGCCGGGGCATGGGTCCAGACAGTCATCCCCGTCGACTTCCAACTGTCCCAGCCGCGTGCCGAAGGCCGGACATCCATTGTGTCGCCCGGCGACCTCGACGAAGCTGTTCGCACCGCCATCCTGATCGGCGACCTCGGTGCCGACGACAACGTGCTCGGCAGCCCGTTCGAAAAGATTGACTCATTCCGCGATGGCGTCATTGGTGGGCTGAACGCCTGCGCGAACTAACGCCCAGCTCAGTTCAGGTCAGCTCGCGGGCGATGATCGCAGCCAGTTCTACTGGCCGGTCGCCCTGGACACTGTGGCCGGCGCCGTCGACGAGGTGCACCACCATGTCAGGTTGCAGCCGTTTCGCCTCTGCAACGTCGGCGTCGTCCACGACGGGCGAGAGCGACCCACGGACCAGCATGATCGGACACTCAACGCTGGCGAAGTCGTCCCACAGCGGGTTGCGTGCATCGTCGCTGATCACATCTGTTTCCGGCATGCCCGACAATTCACCTTCGTTACGGTCGAGGCGATTGGTCCGGTCGTAGTTCCACTGCCACGATCCGTCGGCGACCGGGTGAGCGTTGTGCAAGATGCCGCGTCGCAGTGACGACTCAGACCGAGTTGGATTGAACTCGATTGTCCTGGCCAAAAGGTCGTCGAAGCTCGTGAACGACTGCGGGCCGTTGACGAAATCGATAATCGCTTTGGCCTTTTTCTGGTTGACCCCTGGCGTGATGTCGACCATCACGAGCGATTGCACCAAGTCGGGGTGTCGGGTGGCCAGCAGCATCGACGTCAACCCACCAAGCGACATCCCGACGACGAGACGCGCCTCTGGCGCGTGCTGACGAATGGCTGCGGCAACGTCGTCAGCGAGATTCGCCGGCGAGTACGCGCCGTCTGACCGCCACGAGGAGTGCCCGTGGCCGGGCAGGTCGACAGCCAGCGCGGGTCGGCCCAGCGCAAGCGCCACCGTGTCCCATGTGTGAGCGTTCTGGGCACCTCCGTGGACAAAGACGACCTCAGCGGCGCCGGGTTCGCCCCAGGTCAAGGCACTGATGGAGCGTCCGGCATCCAGTTCCACATCGCCGCGAACGACAGTCGGGATGGCCACATCGAGCCCGAACTCGGCAATGTTCTCGTGGAACAACCCAAATTCGTCGTAGTGGGATGCAGGACCGGCAGTGTCGCTCACGTGAGCGACGCTAGTGCTGCGGTGTCAGTCCTGGTGCCGCCGGAAGCCGTGGTCGTCGTGGTCGTGGTGGTTGCCGGCGTCGGCGCATCAGTAGGCGCAGCAGTGGCTGGCGGTGTGGTTACCGTGGTCGCAGGAGTCTGCGTGGTTACCGGCGTCGTGTCAGGCACCGTCGTCATGGTTTCCTCAAGGGTGGTCGTCGTGGTCGATGTCGACACGTAGTCGGGATCGATCCAGTTAAAGGTCGGCGGCGGCGAGCCGACTGTCTCGGGCTCGTTTTCGCCGTCCCAGACAAAGACCTGGTCACCGTTGCCCATTAGTTCTTGCAAGGTCTCAGAGATGTTGAGTGGGATCCGGATACACCCATGCGACGCACCTTGCAGCGGCACGTTGAGTGCACCGTGAATAGCGATTCCGTAGTTGAAATAGACCGGGTTCCACATGCCGCCGAGCGCACTCTGGCGGAGGCCTTGAACCTCGCGATAGACGCTGAACACACCGCCCGGGGTGTTCGAGATGCCACATTCGCCTCGGACCAATGGTTCCACGCCATCACGATTGCCGTACTCGCCCGGGCTCATCGTGACTTCTTCGCACCACTGTTCGTTGCTGCCGCTTGACATATGCGTGATCATCACGGGTTGGTTGTCGTGATAAATCGCCAACACCTGCTCAGGCAAATACACCTCGGTGTGGTTCGGCGTGGCGTTCGGCCGGCGCGGCTGGATGACAAAGGGCTCCTGCAGCTCATCCCACATGTCGGGGGTGACCTTGCCGGTCGGCGCGTTGCTCGCCGTTCCGAGGACCAGCTTCTCGTAGGCCCAGATTGCCTTGATGGTCTGATCGCCGAAGATGCCATCAGTCGGCCCCGGGACGAAGCCGAGCTCGGTGAGCCGTTGCTGCACGAGCTTGACGTCGTCACCCGCAAGGCCCTTCGACAGGGTGCGCTCGAGCGGAACCTTGATGACCGGCGCCGTGGTTGAAACGGAACCAATGACGCCCGCGATGGATTCGGGAACCGTCAGGACGCTCACGGAGGAATCGACGACAAACGCAGCATCAGCGGGAATCCGCTCAGCAGTGCCATCGTCGCCACCGCCCCCGAGAGCAATACCCGCCAGCACAACCGTCGCAAGCACGCCGGCTGCCGCAACGGCGGGCAGCCATTTGGCAGCCTGACTTTGCTGACGATCTCGAGCAGGGGGACGCTGACGGCGGGAAGTTTCGTTCATGAGTGACGGATGTTCTGTGCAAGCTCGGATTGTCTTGCGAATCTCCACTCAAAATGTAGCAATGCCAATCAGGCAGCGGCCGTCGCGCGGCCCGCCGTTCGACACAGTTTCTTTCTTGCGTCAGTCTTTGGCGATGATCGGTGTGATGCCGTCGAGGGCACCTCGCAACTCACGCATCTCCCGGAGGATCGTAAGGATGATCCCCGGCGAGCTGAGCGTCGACTCGCCGCGTGTACGCGGAAAGTAGTCGACACCGAACTGCAGCATCTCGTAGCCAAGCCGAGTTGCCCGGATGACCAGTTCGGCATCGATAAAGGAGCCTTCGCTCTGCAACTCGACGTGATCAAAGACCTTGGCCCTGCAGAGTTTGAAGGCGAAGTTGATGTCGCGTGCCTTCACTCCAAAGAGCGTGCGGATCAACAGGTTGTACCAGAAGGTGTAGATGGTGCGGAGGTAGCCCTCGCCAGTGCGATCAAACCGGTAGGCGCTGACGATGTCGGCGTCGTAGTCGATCATCAGGCGCACTGCCCGCGGCAGCTCCGCCATGTCGAAGGGCAGATCGGCGTCGGTGTACAGAATGAGGTCGCCGGTGGCCGCGGCGAATCCGGTCTTGATCGCCCCGCCAAGCTTGCGGTTCTTTTCGTGGTGGATGACCGTGACGTGCGGGTCGGCTGCTGCAATTGCGTCAGCAATCTCGGCAGTGCGATCAGTCGACGCGTCGTTGACAATGATTAATTCGTAGTCATCGATATCGCCAGCCTCGATGAGCGCGGCGCACGCCCGGCGCGCAGCGGTGAGCGCACGGTCGACGTACTCCTCTTCATTCCACATCGGGTAGAAGATCGAGAGCTTGTTGAAAGATGCTCCGGTCTGTTCGCTCGTCATTCGGGCAGAAGGGTAGCTGCCGGGGAAGTCCGCGCTACAGCGCCTACAGTCATCCCGGTGGCAGAGGCGAAGAACACGACCGATTCACGCCCGGGTCTTCCGCCTCCGATTCTCGACTTCACGGCGCCCCAACCAATCCAGCAACGCCCGGGGCAGGTGACCGCAGGCTGGCAGATGCTGCTCGGTGCTGCGTGGACCGCCTCGTTCTTCGCATTCGCCGCAGTCTGGAAGACCAGCCAGGACATCGGCATCAGCACGTGGTGGCTCGGTGCTCGAGCCCAGCCACAGTCGGTGCCGATCAAGATCATCCCGTTCGTCTTGACCATCGTCATCGGGCTCGCGGCGATCTGCAACCTTCGTCGGGTTGCCCTGATCAGCCTCGCTGGCTCATTAGGGGTCGCACTGATTGCTGTGTTCGATATCTCACGATCAGGCGGATTAGCCGCGATCGAGTTCGCCATAGCGGCCAGCCTCTCCGCCATTTCGGTCGGCGCATTCACCGGCACCTACCGGGCAGCCACGACCGTCTGACGAGCCGCCTGACCGGGCTCCCCAGCGTGGCTATCTGGTCGATCAAGCTCGGTCCTGTCGGCGCGAGTTCGTGAGCCGACGCAGTCGCGGCGATATCGTCGGTTCCCATGTCTGACGCCAAGCAGGTCCCCGGTGGATCCAACGCCAAGGTCCTCATGTCGCTCCCCGTTGGCGAACGCGTCGGCATTGCCTTTTCTGGCGGGCTCGACACATCAGCCGCGGTGGCGTGGATGCGTGAGCGCGGTGCCATTCCCTACACGTACACCGCCGACCTCGGTCAGCCCGATGAGCCTGATCTCGAGGGTGTTCCGACGCGTGCCAAGCAGTACGGGGCCGAAGAAGCACGCATCGTTGATTGCCGCGACGAATTAGTCCGTGAGGGCCTCATCGCCATCCAATGTGGTGCGTTCCACATCGGCTCCGGTGGCAAGACCTACTTCAACACCACTCCACTGGGCCGCGCCGTCACCGGCACGCTGCTCGTGCGGGCAATGGCCGACGACGGCGTCGACATCTGGGGCGACGGGTCCACGTACAAGGGCAACGACATCGAACGCTTCTATCGCTACGGGTTGCTCGTCAACGAGAACCTGCGCATTTACAAGCCGTGGCTCGACCCCACGTTCGTCGACGAACTCGGTGGACGCCAGGGCATGAGCGAATT
>CALAHA010000329.1 GCA_937891565.1 uncultured Ilumatobacter sp.
ATCTGCTCGGTTCGAACATCTTCAACAGCCTGGCTGTTGGTGCGGTTCTTGGCCTGCTTGGCCCCGGTCCGCTCGAGGACAACAACCTTGCTGGCCTGGCGACGATCATCATGATCAGCGTTGTACTCATCGCAGCCGTGTTCCTCTACACCGGTGGTCGAGTCGTCCGGTGGCAGGCAGCAGCGCTACTGCTGATCTACCTCGGCACGATGCCATTCACGATCAGCACCACGATCGACTGTGCGGAAGAACCCGAGGCGCAAGAGTGCGTCGAAGTAGTGGCGCTAGCCTTACCCGGTGGCTAATTCTGTAGACCTGACCGGAACCCCTGTATCGGCGGTACCGGGCTCGTATTTCATCGAAACCTTGGGGTGTCCCAAGAACCAGGTCGATAGCGACAAGCTCGAAGGCACGCTGATCGCCGACGGCATGACCGCTGCTGAGTCGGCTGACGAAGCTGATCTCATCGTGGTGAACACGTGCGCGTTCATCGAGGAAGCCAGGGAAGAGTCGATCCACACGATTCTGGAGCTCGACCACAACCGCTCCGGCGACTCCAAACTGGTCGTGACCGGCTGCATGGCAGAGCGTTATGGCGATGAATTGGCCGAGGCGCTTCCTGAAGCAGACCAAATCGCGGGCTTCGGTGTGCCAGTAACTATTGGTTCCAAACCAAAGGCGCCCCTGCTCGACCTGTTACATCTGCCTCGGCCTCCGTCGCGATCACCTTGGGCGTATGTGAAGATCGCCGAAGGCTGCGATCGCAACTGTGGATTCTGCGCCATCCCGACCTTTCGTGGCCCACAGCGCAGCCGAACCATCGAAGACATCTGCCGCGAGGTCGATGAACTCGACGCCAAAGAAATCGTCCTTGTCGCCCAAGACCTGGCTGCCTTTGGACGAGATCAAGGTATGGGCGAACGATCCATCGTTCCCCTGGTTAAAGCAGTTGCTGAACGCGTCGACTGGGTCCGGTTGTTGTACTTGTATCCCAGTGATCTCAATGACACGTTGATCGATGCCATGTGCGAAACCGGCGTGCCGTACTTCGATCTGTCGTTGCAGCACGTGTCAAAGCCATTGATGCGTCGGATGCGCCGTTGGGGCGGTTCCGACGTCTTCCTCGAGCGCATCGAGGCGATTCGCTCCCGCAAGTCCGATGCTGCCTTCCGAAGCAACTTCATCGTTGGTTACCCCGGGGAAACCGAGGAAGACCACGATGCGCTCCTTGAGTTCGTCGAGCAGGCTCGGCTCGACTGGTGTGGTTTCTTTTCCTACAGCAAGGAAGAAGGAACCTATGCCGCAGATCTCGATGGGCAAGTCGATTCCGGCTTGGTTTCCGAGCGTTTGGGCGAGCTCCGTGAGATGCAAGATCTCATTACTGAAGAAAAACGTGACGAATTGATCGGTCGGCAGGTCAAAGTACTTGTGGACGAAGCTGGCGTTGCGCGCTCTCACCGAGAAGCCCCCGAAATCGATGGAATCATTCATGTTTCCGCGGATCTGCCAGTTGGCGAATTTGCGACGGTGACCATTGCCGATGCAGCTGGACCAGACCTGCGCGCCGAAGGCGCACTCGGAGATATGCACTGATGACTCAGGTCGTGCGGAGCTACCCGCTGTATGGGTTAGCAACTCCAGCGAACTTCATCACCGTGAGCCGTATTGCTCTCACGCCGGTGTTGTGCCTGATGGTGCTCGCAGACTCGTCAGCGCTTGGCACCTCATGGGCAGCGTTCGCTGTTGGTTTACTCATGGCCTTCACTGATTTGATCGATGGAAGTGTTGCTCGAGCCACGAATGGCTACAGCCGCAGCGGTGCCTTTCTCGACCCGCTCGCCGACAAGATCGTTATTCTCGGTGTCGGATTCACATTGGTGTCGGTCGACCGTCTCGGTCTCGCTCCCATGGTTCTTATTGCTGCCCGCGAAGTGATTATCAGCGCGATGCGCATCCGATTTGCCGTCAGTGGTATCTCGATTCCGGCGCGGCCTCTGGCCAAATGGAAGGCAACGGTGCAAGGCGCTGCGCTCCTGTTGGCCGTCATGCCAATTCTTAAAGGCAATCAACTGGTGGTGGACATC
>CALAHA010000330.1 GCA_937891565.1 uncultured Ilumatobacter sp.
GGAAGTGGTGGCGCATCGCGGCTTGCATCAATGCGTCACGAAGCTCGCTGCCGAGTTGATCGAGATCGACGAGGTGTTGGCGAGCTTGGCCGGTTGCTTGCGGATTGCGCTGGCGAAGGAGTGGCTGGATCATCTGCTCGAACAGTCCAACTTCGCGGTCGGCTGCGACCTTCCACCCACGGAGGTGTCGAGCATCAGCGCCGGCGTCGAGGAAGTGTTTGGACACGCGGGCGATGTCGAGTGCGCCTTCGTCGTACATCCCGCTCGAACCCCGCAGCGAGGTGACCAGTCCGTACGATTCGAGGTTCTCGAGTTCGGCTGCATCAAGGCCAGCCATCGAACACAGTTCACTCTTGGTGAGTGCGACGCCAGGAAGAAGATCCGGTGCAGGAATCGTTGCTGTGGGGGTCGGTAGCACCGCTGTCGTTAGTACATCCGCCGGAATCAGATCGTGTGCTGAGGCCTCCTGCTCGTCGGCTGCTGATTCACCAGCGTTTGTTGCGTTGGCTGCACCTTCGTCGGGCATGTTTTTGATTCCGCGTGGGCGTGGAATCTCAGCGGTTGGATCGATCTCGCCCGAATCGAGGCGATCCTTGATCACTCGCAGCGGCAGGTAGTTCTCTCGTTGCTCGCGCAAAATGCATCGCAACAGCTCGACATCGTCGTCGTAGAACTTGCGGTAGCCCGAAGGAGTGCGCTCAGGGTCGATCAGACCTTGACTTTCGAGGAAGCGAATCTTCGAGATCGTGACGTCGCGGAATTCTTCGAGGAGGAGCGCGAGAACCTCGCCGATTGAGAGGTGAGACATGGATGCGCTCGGAATCTGTTGCTCAGCCATCATGACGCTCGAAGAATACAAGTCGGAATTTGCCGATCTGCAGTTCGTCGCCATGACGGAGCAGCATCGTGTCGATGCGCTCCTGGTTGACGTAGGTGCCGTTGAGGGAGCCAGCGTCGCTCGCAACGTAGCCGTCGGTGGTTCGCTCGATCTCAGCATGACGTCGAGAGACGGTGATGTCATCAAGGCTGATCTCGCTGTCGGGGTGACGGCCGAGCTTCGTGGTGGTCTCGTCGAGGGAGAAACGTGCGCCAGCCTGGGCTCCGGCACGAACGATCAGGACGCCGATCTCGAGGGGCAGTTCACCCACCGGGATAACAAGGTCGTCGTCGGGGCCTGGCGCGTCTTGCAGCGGATCGATCGCCGTCAGGGTGATAGTGCGGTCGGTTAAGGAGTCCAACGGTTCGCCGCAGCTCGAACAGAAGGCACTCTCAGGTGGGTTGCGGTGGCCGCACTGGTTGCAAAACACATAGGTACTCATGCGCTTCAGCCTTCTGTGAGCGCCCGGTAGCTGTCGGCATCCATCAGGCCGTCGAGCTGAGACGGATCGCTCATTTCGATGGAGCAGATCCAACCGTCACCGTAAGGATCACTGTTGAGGAGTTCGGGGGTGTCATCGAGCTTTTCGTTGATTGCAACAATCGTTCCGGACACTGGTGCGTAGATGTCGCTCACCGACTTGGTGCTCTCGACCTCGGTAAAGGAGTCCCCGGCAACAACGACGCTGGCGGCCTCGGGGGCCTCCACAAAGACGACGTCACCGAGGGAATCCTGGGCGAACTCGGTGATCCCGATCGTGACGGTGTTGCCGTCTTGGCGGATCCATTCGTGGTCAGACGAGTAGCGAAGGTCAGCGGGAATGTTCACAGGCCCCACAGTAGCGATAATCAGGGTGCCGGAACACGATTCGCACGATCGGCACGCTGTGCGCGACCTTCGGCGATGCTCTTGCGGACCTGTGGGATGTAAGTCATGCCGGTCCAGTAGCTCAAGGCCAACCCCGGTATGCCTGTCAGCCACGCCATGACGCTGAAGAACCCGGACTCGAAGACGTCGGCGCTGCCGATCAGGAAACTCGGCACAGCGCCCATGAGGAGGAATGTGGCGGTCTTGCCCCACCAGGTGACGTCGAAGCGTTCCATCGCAAAGAACAGTGTCGCGATGGTCATCATCAGCCCAACGGCAACCTCACGCAAGAGCACCGCCAGGGCGAACCAGAGCGGAATCGAGCCATCGATGATGATTGCAATGACGGAGACAAAGAAGAAAAGTCGGTCGACGGTCGGATCAAATATTTTGCCAAATTCGCTGACCTGGTTGAACCGACGTGCGATGTAGCCGTCGACCCAGTCGGTCGAACCAAGCGCAGCAAGCATCCATGCGGCTCCGGCCCGGTTGTTTTGGCTGAAAAGCAGCCAGAGGAACAGTGGCAGGCACAGCAGGCGGGCCAGCGTGAAGAGGTTCGGCACCGTCCAGAGGTTGTCGAACAGGCCGGCTTCGGCTGCCTCAGCGTCAGGGATGGCCGACGTTGGTTGGGGATCGGTCACGTGACCATCGTACGTGGCGCGTACTGTTGGCGACGTATGAGCACCGTCTTCACCATGATCATCAACGGCGACATCCCCGGCACGTTCGTCTGGCGCGACGAACAGTGTGTGGCATTTATGTCGATCAATCCGATTACGGCCGGCCACGTGCTCGTGGTGCCGATCGAAG
>CALAHA010000331.1 GCA_937891565.1 uncultured Ilumatobacter sp.
GACGAGCCGGTTTCGGCGCTCGACGTGTCGGTGCAAGCACAAATCCTCAACCTGCTCGAAGGACTGAAACGGCAGTTCGGGCTGACGATGCTGTTCATCAGCCACGACCTCGCTGTCGTGAAAAACATTTCTGACCGGGTGATGGTGATGTATCTCGGCAAAGTCTGTGAGATCGCCGAGACCGCCGACCTGTTCAGCCACCCGACGCACCCGTATAGCCGGGCGCTGCTTGCATCCATCCCCGGCAACAATCTCAACCTGCCACCGGCGAGTGAACTGATTAGCGGCGAGTTGCCCTCGCCAATCGACCCGCCGTCGGGTTGTCGATTCCGCACCCGCTGCCCGCACGCGACTGATGTCTGCGCCAGCACCGAACCCGAACTGGTCGAACACGAACCCGGTCACTGGGTTGCGTGCCACCACCCAGCGGTTACTGCGTGAATGAACGGTTTGCCCCAGTGATAGATCACCGACAGAAATGAGGACCCAAGGGTGACACCAGAGGAACTGCGCAAGGCCGTTGACAGCGGCACGATCGACACCGTCGTCGTGGGCTTCACCGATCACTACGGACGAACCCTGGGAAAGCGATTCGATGCGGCGTTCTTCCTCGAATCCATCGACGACGGCACGCATGCCTGCGACTACCTGATGACGGTCGACATGGAAATGGAACCGGTAGCTGGATACGCATTTTCGAACTGGTCATCGGGGTTCGGCGACTTCCACCTTGTGCCCGACCTCGACACATTGCGACTCGCCGCATGGGCTCCGCAGACGGCGTTCGTACTGTGCGATGTCGAACGCAATATCGATCACCATCCGGTCGGCGTGGCGCCTCGTTCAATCCTGCGCCGCCAGCTCGAGCTCGCACACCACGCTGGTTACACGCCCATGGCGGCAAGCGAACTGGAGTTCTTTCTGTATCGCGACACCTATCGCGCCGCCCACGACAAGGGCTATACCGGCCTCGTTGCCGCAGGCTGGTACGTCGAGGACTATCACCTGCTCCAGGGAGCGCGGGTCGAGGATTACGTCGGAGCGGCGCGACGTATGCTTCGAGACTCCGAGGTCCCTGTCGAAAATTCGAAGGGCGAGGCCGCGATCGGACAGCACGAACTGAATATTCGTTATGCACCGATCCTCACGATGGCCGACCGGCACGTCGTAATGAAACAAGCAATGAAGGAACTCGCCGACCAACAGGGTGTGTCGGTCACCTTCATGGCCAAGCCGCATCATGACCAATCCGGGAGTAGCTGCCACATCCATCTGAGTCTCTGGTCCAGTGAGGGTGAGGGGGCGACGAACCTTTTCTCCGATGGGACCGGCCGCACCGATGCGTTCCGCTGGTTTCTCGGCGGATGGATGCAGCACCTGTGTGACTTCATGGTGTTCTACGCGCCGACCATCAACAGCTACAAGCGTTATCAGGATCAGTCGTGGGCACCAACCGGGTTGGCATGGTCAGATGACAATCGCACAACCGGCTTCCGCATCGTCGGATCCGGCCCCGGCCTGCGAATCGAATGCCGTATTCCTGGTGCCGACGTCAACCCGTATCTCGCCTTCGCCGCAGCCTTGGCCAGTGGCCTCGATGGGATCGCGAACCAGATCGAACCTCCGCCGGAGTTCAACGGTGACGCCTACACGTCAGCCGATCTGCAGCGTGTTCCGACATCGCTGCGCGAGGCAGTCACCGTGTTCGCGGCGAGCGAGTCGGCGCGCCGCCTCCTCGGTGACGAGGTCGTTGAGCACTACAGCCATTTCTACCGGTCCGAATGCGACGCCTACGACAGCACGGTCACCGACTGGGAACGCCACCGCTACTTCGAACGGATCTGAGCCAGGCTCACGTTCGAGTGAGCCGAGCCGATGACGTGTTGAACAGCAGCGCAGGCGGGCGCAGTCTGGGTGCTGTCGGCAGGTCGCAAGACGCCCGAGAATGACGGCGACCCGACGGTTGATGTCAGTGAGGTCGAGACTTTCTACTGCCGGAGGATTTCGGTCGGGCAGTTGATGGTTGGAGCGTTCGCCAGTCGTTGGTCAGATGTCACCAGCGTGCACTCCAGGGCTTCGGCGAGAGCGACGTAGCAAGCGTCATACGCGGTCACGTTCGCTCGGAGTTCGAACGCTCTTGACATCAGGGCCCCCGTTGGGAACCGAGCGATCGGCAGCGCGAGCAGATCGTCGACCGCGTCGCGGAAACGTTCATCGGTGAGATCTCCCTTCAACCAACGACGACGAAGAACCGACACCGTCTCGACATCGACGAGGTCAGGCGCTGATGCGGTGCCTGCAACTTGCAGCCGGCGACGCGCAAGCACTCCCGCCGACTCGTCGTCACCGACCACGTTCGCCAGCACCGACGCATCAATGACGATCATCGCTGCGCGCGTTCATCGGCGAGATCGTCGACGGCGGTTTCGAAGCCGACTCGACCACCCGAGCGTTGTGCGATTCGCTCCATCACATCGGCGAGCGTCGGCGATTGTGCGACGCGTGAGAGCTCGCTGGTGAGGTACTGCTGGAGGGACTGTCCTGCTGCTTCGGCCCGTCGTTGCAGGCTCGCATGGACTTCTGCGGGGAGATCTCGAATCAAGACATTCGGCATGCTTGCATTATGCTTGCATTGCGCCTCAACTGCAAGCGTGCACCCATATCAACAGCCCGGAGCGCACCGCAGATCGCTCTGCTCGACTTCCACGACGTTGGTCGGGCCGTTGATATGAGTGGCTCGCGGGGAGATCTCGAACGAGTTGTCTGAGCGATTCCACGCATTCACACGCTCGTGTCGAGATGTGCATTCAGGCGTAATGAATCGGCAACCCATCGTTGACGTCGCGACCCCATCGTTGGTGGTGTCACTGAACGCAACGAACGGAGAACCAACCGCATGGACCTGTACCGCCTCCGAGTCGAGGTCGCTGACCACCCCGGCCACATCGGTCGAGTGCTCGTTGCACTCGGCGAACTCGCTGTGAACATCATCGAGATCGACTGCCACAACGTCGACGGCGACGTTCGCATCGACGATCTCTTCGTACACGCAACCATTGCGATCGACGTGCCGACGATCGCGCACGTCGTCGAGAAAACCGGATGTCAAGTGATCGAGATCCGACCGCTCTCGGTCCACGAACTCGAAGACCCCGTCACACGCAGCATGCGATACATCACCCAGATCGCCACGGCCCACACGGTGACCGACGACTTAATTGCGTGGTGTGCAGGTGAACTCGTCCGAGCCGACCTTTCCTGCGTGGTCGACTCACGAGTCGCATCCACCGACAGCGCTGCAGGTCGTGCGCTCGCACAAGGCGTTGCGGTTCACGAGCGCGAATGGGTGAAGCGGTTGCCGTCGATGGGTGTTCAACCGTGGGCGCTCGCTATGCCCTTCGATGATGCAGGTCGATGCGCGGCCGTGGTCGTGTTCAGAACTGCATCGCGGTTCACCCGCACCGAAACCGCCCGGCTGCGTGCGCTGCTTGAGGCCTCGTCCCGCAGCATTCTTTCGACCGTTCCAGCAGCACAGTGGGAGAATCCCGAGCCCAGCTGGGACATTCACTGAACTGCACCATTGAACCGAGGAATGTGATTCCACCTGGAAACTCATTCTCAAGCCGTGGCGTCACGGTGTTCGTCCAATGCGCGCGCGAACGTTCGCCCAGCGACGCAAGTCGCCCGCTCAGGGTCCGGCAGCGGAGAGCAGCTCCGTCGATCTGAGCGGTGTTGACAACGGTTGATAGCGCGAGCAGAATGAATTCATGAGCCGTAACACGATGAGCTTTGCACTCCCTCAGAACATGCGTGACTACATCGACGCGCGTGTCAGTGACGGGAGCTACGGCAACACGAGTGAGTATCTGCGCGAGCTGATTCGCCGTGACCAGCGCGAACAGGCAGCTCAACGCCTCCGCGATCTCATTGCTGGCGGGCTTGCATCGGGCGAAGGTCGCGAAGCAACCGACGACGTGATTGCCGAGCTGCGCGAGCGGGCACTCGGCGCTGACGCGTGACGCGCCCGAATCTCCGCCCGCAAGCCGAAGTTGATCTCGTCGATCGAGCGCTCTACTACCGCGTTGAGGGCGGATCCGACCTCGGCGAACGATTCTTCGATGCAGCGATGGCGGCGCTGGATGCGATCGGACGGATGCCCGGCGCCGGATCGCCGCGCCTCGGCGAGGTGTGCGGAATTGATGGGCTGCGTGTTCGCCGCATCCTGAACTTCCCGTGCGGCTGGTTCTACTTCGCCAGCGGCGATCGCGTCGATGTCGTCCGCCTGCTCGCTGATATGGAGCAGGACTAGTGCTTCCTGTCCAGGGGTTGAGGTGACCTCCAACCGCGCCGCCACCCTGTAGAAATAGTGGTGCCACGTCCGAAGTTGCTGACCCGCTGCTGTATCTAAGAGGGCCCCGTTTGGTGGTCCAGTTGATACGTCCCCGAGAACCAAAACACCCGAACCCATAATGCGGGTTCGGGTGTCCGGGATGTCGCGCGACATCACATGGTGGAGACGATGGGAATCGAACCCACGACC
>CALAHA010000332.1 GCA_937891565.1 uncultured Ilumatobacter sp.
GGGCAAGGCCGTCTCAGGGCTTTCGCAACGAGACAACATTCGTGAGGCCGTTGTTCTGTCCACGTGCAACCGCACCGAGGTGTACGTCGTCACCGAACTGTTCCACGGTGCGTACGGCGATGTCCGAGATTTCCTGTGTGAGATCAGCGACCTGTCAGTTGACGAGCTCACCCCGCACCTCTATAGCCAGCACGACAGTGCTGCCGTGAACCACCTCTTCGAGGTAGCGGCCGGCCTTGATTCTGCCGTCCTCGGCGAGAGTGAGATCCTCGGTCAGGTGAAAACGGCCTGGGAAGCCGCGCAGTTCGAAGGTGCAGCTCGATCGAGCCTCAACTTGCTCTTCCGCTCAGCGGTCGAAACGGGCAAGCGTGCACGCAGTGAAACCACGATCAGCCGCGGTACGGCCTCGATCAGCCATGCCGCTGTCGAAATGGCGACCGAGGTGGTCGGAGAACTCGCTGGTAAGCGAGTCGCTGTCGTCGGCGCCGGCTCCATGGGCGAAGGTGTTGCTGTTGCTCTCCACAAAGCCGGCGGCTCCGAGATCCTCGTCGTTAACCGCTCACCCGAACGCGGCGCCTCGCTGGCAGCTCGCGTGAGCGGTCGCACCGTCGGCATGGACCATCTCGCTGACGCCGTTGCGACGGCCGATGTCATTGTGGCCAGCACCGGCTCGGACGAGCCGATCATCACGACCGAACTGGTCCGCAACGCTCGGCTCGGCGTCGGGGCCGACCAACCGCTGCACATCTTCGACATTGCGATGCCGCGCGACGTTGAGGTCGGCGTTGCCGATCTTGCCGGCGTCACGGTGTTTAACCTTGATGACCTGCGCGACTGGGCCGATCGAGGCCTGGCTCAACGAGCCACCGAAGCCAATCGTGTGCGCGCAATCGTGCTTGAAGAAGTCGACTCGTTCGCCGCCGAATCAGTAGCTCGTCAGGCGGCACCGCTCGTTGCGTCGATGCGAGAAGCTGCTGACCGGGTCCGTGCCGGCGAATTGGAACGCTACTCGTCGAAGCTCGATGCACTCGGCGAGAAAGAACGTCAAACAGTCGAGGCAATCACCAAGGCGATCGTGGCGAAGCTGTTGCACGAGCCGTCGGTTCGGCTCAAGGCGCAGGCAGGCACCCCGCAGGGGGACCGCAATGCTGCAGCTGTGCGCGACCTTTTTGACTTGACCTGACTTGACCTGACTTGACTTGAATAGCTCAACCGTCAACATTGTTCAATGACCACCGCACTTCGTATCGCCACCCGTGGCTCGCGTCAGGCGTGGGCGCAGGCAACTGCCGTTGCCGGATCGCTCGCTGCGGCAACCGGTCGTGTTGTCGAACTCGTCGAGATCAACACCACGGGTGACATCCAGTCTGAGGTCCCGCTGCACAGCATCGGTGGTCAGGGCGTCTTCGTCAAAGAAGTCCAGCAGGCCGTGCTTGACGGGCGTGCCGACATAGCGGCGCACTCTGCCAAGGACCTCACATCGGGTGCCACCGATGGGCTGCTGATCGCTGCATTCACCGAGCGGCGTGATGCGCGCGATGCGCTGATTGGATCCACCCTCGACAATCTGGCTCAGGGTGCAACTGTTGCGTCCGGCTCGGTTCGGCGTCGTGCACAGATCGGCCGCGTCCGCCCCGACCTGGAGTTTGCCGAGTTGCGGGGCAACATCGACACGCGGCTCTCCAAAATTCCTGAAGGTGGTGCGATCGTCATGGCGGTTGCCGCCTTGCAAATCCTCGATATGACCGATCGAGTCACCGAGATGCTCTCGATTGATGAGTTCGTTCCGGCAATCGGCCAAGGATGCGTCGCCATCGAATGCCGATCGGGTGACTCGGCGACCATCGAGGCGCTTGGCGTAATCGATCATGCGTCGACTCGCCACGACGTCGAAGTCGAGCGAGCCTTCCTCGCCGAATTGGGCTCGGGCTGTTCGCTTCCTGTGGGCGGGCACGTGGCCAACGGTGTGCTCTATACGTTCCTCGCCAACCTGTCGACGGGGATGTCAATAAGTGGCCAAGTCGTCTTGTCTGGCGATGCGGGTGACATCGAGACAGCCCGCAACGCAGCTCATTCGGCGCACGACGCACTGAACTGACTGTGTCGAGCGATGCTGACATTCGGGGTCCGCTGACCGGTCGACGTGTTGTGGTTACTCGTGACCGTCCCGGGGAGCTCGGGCGGCTGCTTGGCGAACGTGGCGCCGACGTCATTCATGTTCCGCTCATCGAAACGACTGACCCTGACGACGGGGGAGTGGCGCTCGCTGCGGCGCTCGGCAACCTCTCGGAGCACGACTGGCTGGTCGTTACGTCAGCTGTCGGCGCCGAACGTGTCGGCGATGCAGCGAAGCAGCACCCAGGCGTGGCGCTGGCGGCAGTCGGTACCACCACGGCTCGCGTGCTTGCCGACCGAGCTGGTCGACCGATTGATGTGGTTCCCGACCGCCAAGTCGTTGTCGAACTGGCCGAGGCGCTGAACGTTCGACTGCGAGGAGCGCACGTCAGCATCCTGGTGGCCCAAGCTGATCGTGCACCGGGAACGCTGGCCGATCTGCTTCGTGCGGCGGGCCACGACGTCACGGTGGTGACTGCATACTCGACGCAGCTCAGGGTTCCGGACCCAACGCTGCTCACTGACATCGACGCATTGGTGCTCGCCAGCGGGTCGGCCGCCACCAGTTGGGTCGCAGCCTTCGGAACCGAAGCTCCTCCGATTGTCGTGGTGATCGGCCCAACGACTGCCCAAGTTGCTCGTGAACTGGGCCTCAAGGTGAGTGCCGTTGCTACCGACTACTCTCTCGCAGGTCTTGTTGACGCCGTGGAACGTCAATTCATCCTCCATCCCCCGGAGTGATGCGATTTCACGGGTGAGAGAACAAGCATGCAAGAATATTTCGCCGACCTGCTGACCGATATGGTCAACAGGGCAACAACGACATGAGGAGCATCGTGGCTGCACGAAGCCGAGGCAGAACTTGGGTCTCTGCGTCAGCAACTGCGCTCGGAGCAGGCTTGATCCTGAGTACGGGCGCCGTGAGCGTTTCGGCGCGCTCGATTGTCATTCTCGAACAGGTTGAATCGGCCCCGCCCGGTGCCTCGGCGCAGCCTGTGGGCGACCAGCTCGGTTCTCATCCCTCGATATCGGGCGACGGCCAGTACGTCGTCTACCAGGGCGTACCCGAACAACCGGTTGCGCGCAAGGGCGAGATCGCCGACCTCGGGCGCGACGAGCGAGAGTCGACGATTTACCTGAGCAATCGTGAAGACGGCTCAACGGTCGAATTGACTCCGGTCCCCGATGGACTCCGATCAGGCAACTCGATCAGCCCCATCATTTCCGGCGACGGTTGCAGCGTCGTGACGATCACCGAGATGGCACTCGACGTCTTTAGCGACGATGACGCTGGCACGCGCTGGGACGTCTACCGATCGGTGCTGCCACATTGCGAGGGCGCCGTTGGCAACTGGGAGCTCGTCTCCACACGAAACGATGGCAGCTCGCTTGCTCGTGACGACGTCCGACCCGAATTTTCTCCTACTGTGTCGCGCTCCGGCACGGCAATCGCCTTCGTGCACCCCGACGAGCGGCTCTTCGACGCTCCTGACGTCAACGCAATCACTCTCGTCGACCTGACGGTTCCGGCGAGCGACTCCGGCCGTTCCCAGGTCGTTCCCGGCATGCCGATTGAGCGTCCAAACACTGTCTTTGTTCACGTCGGTCTTGATCAGCCGGCCCTGTCAGACAACGGTCGCTACCTCGCGTACCGCTCCGACGCCGCCTCGGCCGAAGCGTTGCCGGTGTGGGGAACGGGCCAGATCGACGGCGCCCGCGCCACCCAGCAGGTATTTGTGTGGGACCGCCTCGAACTCGATCCGTTCCGCCAGGTCCAGCTGGTGTCAGCGCTGCCGACGGGTGAGCCGACAACTGCAGGCGCTGGTGAGCCCGTTCTCTCCCGAACCGGCCGAATGATCGCTTTTAGTTCAGGAGATCAGGGCCTCGTGACGAGCGTCTTCCCGACCTGCACGGACGAGTGTCCGACGCAGATCTTCCGTCTCGACCGCGACGTCGATGCCGACAGCGTGTACGACGAACCCGGCGAGACCGCACTCGAAATGGTCAGTGCCGAACCGATCACCGAAGACGCGCCGATCCCGGTTGCCGGTCGGGCCGCGTCGTCCCAGCCGACGTTGAGCTCCGACGGCCAGTTGCTTGCTTTCGTCTCGAAGGCTCCGAACCTCCAGCTGATCGAAGCACCGGGCAGCGGTGAAGCCCTCGATGGCGACATCCTGGTTGCCGGTGGCGACGGTGTCAGCCTGCGCCGCATCACGGTGTCGACTGATGGCGTACGGCCGACTATCGGCGCGCATTCCCGTCCTGATCTGAGCGATACCGGTCGGATCACCGTGTTCGACACGTCGGCCGCCAGACAACTCATTGGCGAAGGCGCAGCACCTGGCCGCCAGGTAATCGCACTCTTTTCGCCGTCTCGCGTTGCGCTCGCTGATGCCGACGTCGGCACGACCGTGGTCGGTCTCGAGAGCGCAGGCTGGTTTGTCTCGCTGGTCAATGAAGGTCCGTCCGCATTCGATCCGGCAATGGTGACGGTTGACGATGATCGGTTCACCATTGACCCCGACGAGAGCAGCTGTGTGATCGGCACGCTGGTGCCATCCGGTGCTCGATGCAACGTGAGCTTTACGTTCACGCCGACTTCAGAAGCTGCCGTGTCTGCAACGATCACGATTGCCGAGCAAGGCTTCGAAGCGCTCTCGGTGTCGGCGACCGTGTCGGGTTCGGGCGGCGATCCTGCCCTACAGATCTACCCTGGTGGTGGCGATTTTGGTGAAGTCGCCGTCGGCAAGTCGGGAATCGAATTCCTCTTCGACGTGAGTAACGTCGGTTACTTGAGTTCCTCGGTCGAGCGGATCGAGATCGTCGGTGCGCACGCCTCAGAGTTTGCTGTCACCACGAACAACTGCGCTGACCGCCCGCTCAACCCGCGTGCCAACTGCGCCGTTGGGGTCACGTTCACGCCAAGCGAAGCTGGCCGCCGGACGGTACTCGTCGAAGCGTTCACGCCGCAGGGCCAGTCGACTTCCGTGATCCTTGCCGGTGACGGCGTGTTCGAACCCGAGCTCGTCACCCTCGAGAGCACAGTCCAGGCTGGCGAAGAATTTTTTCTCGGTGGTTCTGACTACCCGGCCAACACCGAGTTGGTTGTCGTCTTTGGCAATGGCCCTGGCGACAAGGTCAACGTTACGACCAACGATGGTGGCGGTTTCATTGTCTTTATCCCGGTGCAGCCGAATGCATTTGGCGGCGATCGTCAAGTCGTCGTCCAGTCGCGGCAGGGTGTTGCAGCCGTCGTCCAGATCGAAGTGATCGAAGACGACCCGATGTACATCGGTGTTCCAGGCTTCGGCCTGGGCTGACATCTTTGGCCATCACCGGGGCCAGGCCACCCGGTTGGCGTGTCAGACGTTCTGAGCGGGGCGGATGAGTCCGCCGATGTTGATCGCTGTGGTGCACGATGATTTCGACGACTCAGCGCCGACGGCGTCGCAGCGCACCGAGAAGGTGATGTTGTCGCCGGGTTGCAGGCGGATCGGGGTGATGCTCGGCTCGAACAACTGACCGCGAATGTTCGAAAGAGACCACTGATACGCGGTCTCGCCGTTGATCAGTAACGTGGCAATGCCGGACTCGTTCAACGAGTTTTCGACACGGATATCGGTGAGGTCGAAGATCTCGCCATCTGGAATCGTCGACGAGGCATCGTCGGTTGCGGTGAGGCCGGCATCGACAGTGAGTCGAATGAACGCTGGCTCGCTGGCTTCGTCGGACGAGGCTGGAAGGGTCGGTTCGGTGTCGTCGTTCGATGCTGTTGTGGTGACGGGTATTGGGTTAGCCGGATCGACGGGCGCGAGTTCAGCGATGCGAGCGTCAACGCGCTCGTTGACCGTGTCGCGAAGCTCTGGGCGGACCACACCGAACCAAGCGGCGGCTGTGGCGGCTACGACAGCGGCAACTGTGAGCGCGCGAACAATGGCGGGCCCTGGAATCGTCGGCGGCTGAACGACCGACATCGCACCGATTGCCGGGTCGTGTCCCTGCTGTTCGGCCTCGATCTCGAAGTCGAGTGTGCGAGTGGCGCGACGAAAACCACTGCGTTTGGCTTTCGCCCTGAATCGGACGAGGCTTGCACCGCCGGGAGCAATACCCACGGCTGGGGGGTCGAACGAGCCGTCGACCCGGTTACTCGGATCGACAAGGCGGAGACGACAGCTTGCGAGGCTGTTGCCATGGTTTTCTACCATGAACTCGTAGTTAGCTCGACGGCGAGAGCGTTGCACCGGCTGCAACGTGACGATGCGGCGGTCGTCGAAGGGCTGGATTGTCAGCACGATCTCGGCAACGACGGCGTCGTCGGGCTCACCCTGCGGGATCACGCGAACGTTGATTACACTCGGGCCGGACGAGGTCGTCGGGATAGCCGGTGGCATCACCACGACTTCGACGACGTCCTGCGATCCGCCGAACAGGGTGACGTTGCCACGTTCGATCGTGGTCCAACTGGCGCTCAGGCCGGCCGGAACGATCGTGTATGACTCGGTCGATTGGCCAAGATTGTGAATTGACAACGGCAGCGTGAGGCGTTCGCCAGGCACAGCCACCATGCCGTCGCTGGAGAACCACGTCTGCACTGACACGGCTCCCGACAGTACTGGTTGGCCCCACACCGTGTCTCGCACCCGCACCCAGCAATCCGAAATAGAGATCGTTAGGCCGCGTGGGCGCGGTGATTTGGTCTCCATTTCGGGGATGGGTCTGTTGGAGTGTGTCTCGTAGGCTAGTCAGGTGCCTGTAATTCGTCCTCGTCGACTTCGCCGGACCGCAGCGATGCGTGATCTGTTGGCTGAGACCCATGTTCGGACCGATGATCTGATCGCGCCGCTGTTCGTGCGAGAGGGGATTGCTGAGCCGCAGCCGATCCAATCGCTCAAGGGCGTGATGCAGCACACTCGTGACTCGCTTCGTGCTGAAGTGGCCGGACTGGCAGCTCTCGGCGTGAAGTCGGTGATCTTGTTCGGGGTCCCCGCTGACAAAGATGCGGTCGGTAGCGGCGCCTACGACCCAGAGGGCATCGTGCAGTTGGCGCTCGGTGACCTGCGTAGCGAAGTCGGTGACGACATGGTCGTGATGACTGATCTGTGCGTCGACGAATACACGAGCCACGGACACTGTGGCATTGTCGACGAACACGGCGTGGTCGACAACGACAAGACTCTCGACCTGTACGTCGCTGCAGCGCTCGCCCAGGCGCGCGCCGGGTCGCACGTTGTGGCTCCCAGCGGAATGATGGACGGCCAAGTCGCCGCGATTCGCTCGGGGCTTGATGCCGAGAATTTCACTGACGTCGCAATTCTCGCTTACGCGGCCAAATATGCCAGCGGTCTGTACGGGCCGTTCCGCGACGCTGTCGACGTCGAGATTGCCGACGGCGGCGACCGCAGGGGCTACCAGCAGGACTACCGCAACACCCGTGAAGCGCAGCGAGAAGTCGACCTCGACATTGCCGAAGGCGCTGACATAGTGATGATCAAGCCTGCGCTGTCGTACCTCGACATCATTGCTGACACCGCAGCACGCGTCGATGTTCCCGTGGCGGCGTATCACGTCAGCGGTGAATACGCGATGATCCATGCCGCTGCCGACAATGGCTGGATCGACGGCGACGCTGTCGCACTGGAGCAGCTCACGGCGATTAAGCGCGCCGGAGCGAACATCATCCTCACCTACTTCACCCGCTGGTTCGCTGAGAACCAACGCTAACGCCGACCAGTCACACTGTGCCTGGCACAGTGTGACCGCAGGAACGGACGCATTCCATGACTGACCAGACGATTCCCTATTGCGACCCCATCGGCTGCGCAGCCGCGGGCTGTACTGCCACCGTCTGCACGGGCGCTGGTTTGGCGTCGAACGCGACAATGTTCGCCCGTTCCAAAGCCGTGATCCCGGGTGGCGTCAATTCGTCAATCCGCGCATTCAACTCCGTAGGCGGTGAGCCCTACGTGGTTGCGCGTGCCAAGGGTGCAACGATCACCGATGTCGAGGGCACCAGCTATTACGACCTCGTCCAGAGCTACGGCGCCGTGATTCTTGGGCACGCCCATCCTGCGATTACTGAAGCGATCACCGCAGCAGTCGTCGATGGCACGTCGTACGGCGCACCGACCCCGCGTGAGATGAAGTTGGCTGAAGCCATCAGCGAGCGTGTGCCGAGCTGCGAACGCGTCCGTCTTATGAACTCGGGCACTGAAGCAACCAGCACCGCCATCCGCCTCGCCCGGGGAGTAACTGGTCGCGACCGGATTGTCACGTTCGCCGGCAACTTCCACGGTGCCACCGACGCGCTCCTGGTCGCAGGTGGGAGCGGCGTGGCGACACTGGGGTTGCCCGGCACGGCCGGTGTCCCCAATGCAGCGGTCGCCGAAACCATGGTCGTGCCCTACAACGTGGTCCCCGAACTCGACGACCGGGTTGCAGCGGTCATCATTGAACCCGTTGCTGCGAACATGGGTGTCGTTGCGCCGGTTGCCGGTTTTCTCGAGGGGCTTCGTGCCGAATGCGATCGCGTCGGCGCACTGTTGATCTTCGATGAGGTGATCACCGGGTTTCGACTCGGTTCCGGCGGTGCCCAGGCGATGTGTGGGGTCACACCGGACATCACTTGTTTCGGCAAGGTGATCGGTGGTGGCTTGCCGATTGGCAGCATCGGAGGTCGGGCCGACATTATGGAGCACCTGTCGCCGCTCGGCCCGGTCTTCCACTCCGGCACGCTCTCCGGCAATCCGCTCGCCACAGCAGCCGGGCTCGCTGCCCTCGATCAGCTCACCCCTGACGTCTACATCGAACTCCGAGCTCGGGCAATCCGCCTGGCAGCCGGTCTGGGTGACGCCTGTGCATCTGCTGGCTTTGCGGCATCGTTCCCGGTTGTTGGAACGTTGGTTGGGATGTTCTGCGGCTCTGCGGTCGGCACCGTGGCGAACTTCGACGATGCCAAGCGGACAGATGAGGCTGCTTACTCGCGGTTCTTCCAGGCGATGCTCGCCGAAGGCGTGGCAATGGCGCCGGGTGCATACGAGACGATCTTCGTGGGTCTCGGTCACACCGATGACGTGCTCGACGCGATTATTGCCGCAGCACATCGCGCTGCAACGTCTGCCGTAGGCGGCTGAGACAAGCGGTAGGTGCCGTCGATCACCGGGCTCGCACCGCTACGTTGGCGGTGGTGCGGCAACTGTTCACCTGGCGATTCGTTGCTGCCGTTGCGGCGCTTGCGGGTTTGGCGCTCCTGATCAATGCAGTTTTTGTCGATGACGACGAGCTGACTGCAATCGTCAAGACCGAGGTTCCCAACCGCAAGATCGACTTCATCTCGTCGGTCTTCTCGATGGAGACGTCTGAGGACTTCGGGTCAGGTGATGACGGGTTGACCGACGGATTTATCGATTTTATGCTCCCCGGGAGCAAGGTGATGCGTGTTGCGCCCGGAACGCCGGGAATTGTCAATTGTGACCTGCAGTCATCGAACCGCTGTGTCGTGTTCGCCGACCTGCTGGGCGACGCGGTTGTCTGGTTCGCGACGCTGCCGAAAGCCGAGCGCGAGACCGTCGAACTTCCACCGATCCTCGATCTCCAAGACGGCTTCGCCCTGTTCGAGAACGGCTGGCAGATCAGATATGCCCCAGTCATCGATCGGTTTTGTGAAGGCGAAGACATCGTCAGCTTCAGTGATTTCCTGCGTCGCTTCGGCCCTGGCAGCACGTCGGTGGTCGACCTCGAAACGCAGTTGGTTACCGAGGTCCGTTGTGCGGGCACCGAGGCGCCTGACGCAACGATTACGTCGGTCGAGCAGCCTGTCAGCCAGCCTGCCAGCCTGCCAGCGAAGAATAAATCAATGCCTCGTGTCTCTCAGCCTCGTAGCTGAGTCGGGCGGTCGTTTCTCAGTCGAGCAGGGTGTGTGCCGCGGCGAGGCCGGAATTGTGGGCCCCTTCGATTTTCGGGCCGGCGAACGCATCGCCGGCTACGACGACGCGGCCGTTTGACGTCGTCCAACACGGGTCGGGCCAGATTGAGCGTGGTGTCGCGAGCCGCCACTTTTTGAGTGAGTGTTCGAGAATCGAGGCGTTGCCGAGCCACGGCTGCGCAGCTGCGATGAGCTGATCGACCAACGTATGGTCCTCGTCGTCCCAGTGCGCTTCACTCCACGTGGGGTTGGCGTGGAACGTGACGGCGGGTTCGGCGCTGACGCCCTTGGAGGCGTTGTCGCCGATGAAACTGAAAATCTCGTCGGCGTCTTGGATCCCACCGCTGACCGGAATTGCCGCCGGCCCGTCAAGCCGTACGAGGAGGCCAACGGTGCGGTCGTAGTCGGTACGAAACAACGTTTCGTCGAGCTCGATGGCACCGTCGATCATCAATGCGAATGCTTGGGGAACCGGGCAGGTGACGATCACGGCATCGACGGTGTGCGTTGTTCCGTCGTCGATAACCACGGTGACGCTGTTGGCATCGGGTTCGTCACGAATGGCGAAGGCCATAGTGGAGCAATGCACGTCAAGGTTGGCGGCAAGATCTTTCGCGAGCGAGCTCATCCCGTTCGTGGCGACGTAGCGGGGGTGCCCGTCGGCGCCGTCGAAACCCTGGTTCCAGACATGAACAAGGCCGCGCTCTTGCCACTCGGCGACCTGTGCGGCGAAGGCGGGGCTGCGGACCGTGAAAAACTGGGCTCCATGGTCAAGCGTGGCGCCACCGATGCGACGAGTCGCCAGACGCCCGCCTGGCGATCGGCCCTTGTCGAACACGATGACGTCAGCTCCGCCGCGAACGAGTTCACGCCCGGCAATCAACCCGGCGAGGCCGGCCCCGATGATCGCAACACGCATCAGATCAGCATGCCGTAGATTCGATTGGCGGTTCCACTCCGGCTGTGCGGTGTTGGTGCGCTGCTTCGGCCCGCTTCAAGAACTCAAACAGGACCCGGTTGAACGATCTGGCATGTTCGACCATCAGCCCGTGGGCAGCGCCACTGATGACGGCCAGTTCGGCTGTGGGGATCCGCTCGGCCAGCTCTTCGCTGTCGCCACGCGGTGTCAGGATGTCTTGGTTGCCAACGACGACGAGTGTCGGCACGGATATGTTTGCGAGCTCGTCGGCGTACGTCATGTCGACGTTCAAGATCGCGTCGACCTGCGCAGCAAATGCGTGCGACGGACGGCCTAATGCGACTGGCCCAAGCCAGGCCATTGCAGGAAGTAGGCGGCGGAACGATCGCGGGCCAATGACCCAGCGGGCAGCTTCTTGGCCCATGGACCCGATCCCGTTGGCGAGCGCCGTGTCGCGCCAACTCGACAGCAGTTCTTCGCGCCACGGATGGTGCTGGCCAGCAGTGCAGGCAAGTGTGAGTGAGCGAACTCGCTCGGGGAATTTGACCGCGATGATCTGGCTGATGGCACCACCCATTGATGCGCCGACCACGTGCGCCTTTTCAACGCCCGCATGGTCGAGGACGGTGATTGCGTCGTGCGCCATTTGCTCGAGTGAGTACTCGCCGTGTGGCTTGTCGGAGCGTCCAGCGCCACGGTTGTCGAGGGCGATTGCCTGGTACCGAGGAGCCGACGCCAGCCGCTGGAGATCCCAGCCGTGTTTGTCGGCGCCCAGGCCCTGCACGAACAGGATCGGCGGCGCACCTGGCCGACCGGTGACCCGGTAGTGGATTCGGACACCATCGGTGGCGCGTACGTAGGTCATCAGCTGCCACCCAGGCCGCTCAGCGGAAGCCAGTCGAGCGGCGTCGCGGTGTTGATGTCGCCCATCTCGTTGAGTAACAGACTGATCTGTTCGCGCACTTCGGCGGCCAGGTCGTATTCGGCGAGGGGCCCCCGGCGGCGTCGGCTGTCGCTGATTGCGGGACCAATTTCGATGCGTGCACGTCGGCTGAACGGTGAGCTGATGGCTGCTGCGGGAAACAGGTCGACGCCTGTGGCCACTGCCGCGCTGATGATTTTGTGGTCGACGGCACCGACTTCGCGAGGCCGGTTACTCGACGCTGCGGCACTGACGAGCAGTTCGCCGGCACGCAGTGCGCCAGCGACCTCATCAGGGTGGTGAAGAAGACCGCCGAGGCGCTGTGCGAGCGCGCCGAGCGTTGTGTCGTCGGGGCGACCGACGAATCGAACAGGGCGGTCAACGGCTCGGCTGATCGCGAAGGCGCTGTAGACGTGCGCCATCGAAAAGCGTCGGGCGTTGACAACGATGAGCGCGCCCTTGCGCACGGGGAGATGTTGATCTCCGCCGGTTGACACGGCCCACCGAATTTCGGACAGCATCGTGACAGTGCGGAACAGCCCTGCGTCGCGACCCCAGTCGTCGACATGGCCCGATGGCTCTTCGGTCACGCGGCGGAATGTTGCCCGGGCGGTGTTGGCGGTGCTTTCTGCCAGGGTGGCACCGTGCCGGACGGGAAACTGGACAACGCGGCCCAAGGGGGAGCTCATGATGCTGAGCCGATCTGTTGGGCGGCGGGGACCCGGGCCGGTCGCCGGACCACGCTTGGCCAGTGATAGAGATGATCGATGACCTCGACGGTCGAGACGTCAGCAGTGATGCCCAGCAGTTCTTCCATACGCCCGTTGTCGGCAAGGCGGCCGCGGGTGAGCGTCTCGGCGACATGGTCGGGGATCGGAGCACCCAGCATGTAGCTCAGACGGCGGGCAAGGAGCCACTGCGGCCCGAAGACCGGTACCGGGATGCGACGGCCGCGGCGGATTGCGTGCAAGGCGGTGATTGCGCCCGATGCGACCACGTTGACCGGCTCAGCGAGTTGGTTGCGCGCAGCAGCGACCAGCGCGCGGGCAGCGTCATTGTGCTCAATGACGGCAAACGGTGGATCGGTGGGGGCGCTGAACGGCACGGCCGGCATGCGGAGTAGGCGACCGAGCGGCGATGGGACGTGAGCGCCGAAGACCGACGCAAGTCGCACGGCGCCAACCGTGACACCGACCCGACGAGCCACGCTGCTGGCGATCGCCTCGATGCCGGCGAGGGTGTGGCCGTACTCGGAAGTCGGCTTGATCGGAGCGTTTTCTGCGGGGCGGGTCAGTGATCCTCTACCTCTCCCGTAGATTTCGGTGCCGCTGCGCACCACGATGCTTTCGAGCGCACGGCATTCGGCTGCGGCGCCGAGGATGGAAGTTGCAGCCTGTTCAGTCAGCACTCCAGCGGCTTTGGGCGATGCCCGAGCATCGGGTTCCCACACGCCGAGATGAACCAGAACGTGCGGGTTGAAGTCGGTGATCGTGTCGACGATTTGGTCGTGGTTGTCTGGCGAGAGGCGATGGTACGTCGTGCGCTGCAGCCGTCGACGCGGCGGATCTGCGTCGATACCCGCAAGCGAACCCACCCACGGCTCGTCCTCGAGCATCCTCGCAACGAGCGTTCCCAGTTCGCCACCGACCCCACTCACGAAGACACGCCGCCCTGACATGGAACTCGAATCTACTCGCACAGGTCGCCATTTGATTGGCTCAGCAGCCGGGATGTTCGGCGCGTCTGTTGTTGGATTGGGTGCCGCACGTGCACTGGCGGAAGCGCTCGGTCTCACCGGCAATACGGTCTGGGAGCGTGTGTATTTTCAAGTGTGGCGACTGACAGACAAGATCAGCTAAATATTACGGTTACATGTCGATATAGGTGGCGCAGTTGTCATACAATTCCCTCAAGCGGCTCAGAGTTGCTGCCGAATACCTTTGGGCCCCGTCGACGGGTTTTGAGCACCTCATGACCGATTCACATCACCTTCTCAACGACATCGCTGCGGTCGCTTCGCAGCCCGGCCAGATGTCGCGCCGCCGACTCCTCGCCGCAGGGCTGGGCGCAGCAGTCGGGTTGATGGCCGTCGAACGTGTCGTTGCTGCGCTGCCAAACGACAGAATCATGACTGCCGCTGGATCGCCCCAAGCCAATGGACTGGCCCCGGCTGAGCGGATTTCGTCCTCGACCACCGTGCCCAACGGACAGATCATGTTCCCCGTGGATGCGCAGGAAAGTTGTTGGGTTTCTGACAACTTCGGGGACTGCCGTGGTTCGGGCTGCTCGCGTTCCCACGAAGGCCTCGACATTTCGGGTTCACGCGGTGCCGACCTCTATGCCGTGGTCACCGGCCGGCTCACGAAGCAGTACGTTGATAGCGGACTGACGTACGGCGCTGGCAACGGTTGGACTCTGGAAGACGAAGAGAACAACATCACCTACAAGTACTTCCACATGGCAACCCACGCCAAGGGTCTGGCAGTGGGCGACATCGTCACTCAGGGCGATGTGATCGGCACCGTTGGCAACACCGGAACGTCAGGTGCCAACGACGACTCGAACTACCACCTGCACTTTGAATACCGTCCGAACAACGTCGCGCAAGATCCGCTGCCACTGCTCGTGCGGCCGGACAACTGCACGTTCTACGTCGGCTAAAGCCGGCCGAAGCCGCGGCGCGGGCTTCAGTCTTGCTTGAGCGCTGTATCGATACAGAGGGCGCTCGCCACGATCAACGTGTTGAGCGGCTCGGGCATCCGCTGATGGATTTGCACCACGTAGTTATCGGCGGTGGTGAACATGGCCTTGGCAAAGCCTTCGAAGGTCTTGGAGATGCGTGCGACCTCGTTGCCTTCGGCATCTTCGATGCGGAAGTTCCAGGAGCGCCAGTTCTCGCCCTTGATCGAACCGAGTGTCTGGCCGTTGGACTCGAGATTGAAGTTGATCTTGCCAATTGCCTTCTGTTGAACGATCTTGCCGATTTCGTTGCCGGCGGCGTCTTCGACGATCACCGTCGACTTCATCACCTTGCGCGGCCGGGTCAGCTGCATCAATACCTGCCCCGAGTTGTCGGTGATCTGCAGCTTGTGAGTCATGAACTGATCGAGTGAGCTCACGAAGCGCAGGATCTTTTTGGCTGCCGACTGGCCAACCTGGTTGACCATCGCCAGTTGCTGGCCATCCTGACCGGACACGCTGTACTGGTTGTTCAGCTCGATCAGCTTGGCCTTCTGATTGACGACCAGGACGGGCTCGGTGAGGAGCGTCCCACCACCGCCTCCGGCTTCAGGTGAAGCGGCCCCGCTTTCGACGGGGTCGGTGCTTTGAGCTCCGGCCGTGCTGACCTGGTCGGTCCAGGCCTCGCCGTCCCAGTAACGAAGCTCGGCGCGACCGTTCGGGTCGCGATACCAGTTGGCAGGTGTAGTCATTATGATGACATTAATCCTGTTTTGGCCGGTTCGTGCGGTCGTAGCGCCAGTTTACGGGCGCTTGTTTCAGCGTAGTTTGTGGGCGTTCATGATCACTTCGCGAGCGAAGGGATCAAGCTGGCGGCCGGACAACCTCTCGGTGACTTGAATGGCTTGGGTGGCTTCTTCAACGAGGCCCGACCAACGGATGTATCCGCCCATGACGCCGATGATGCGATCGCTGACCTCTTCGGCGTGGACTAGCACCCGCATGTTGCGATTCAGGAGATCGTGTAGTTCGGTGTAGAGCGCCTTGAGATAGGCGTCGAGGTGTTCCTTGTTGAACGCCCTGTGGCGGTACGGCAGCTGCAAG
>CALAHA010000333.1 GCA_937891565.1 uncultured Ilumatobacter sp.
GCAGTGGATTCGTAGATCTGTTCGTTTGTGCCTGTTTCGACGAACTTCCCGAGGTACATCACCGCCACATGATCGCTGAGATGTCGCACCACCGAGAGATCGTGCGCGATGAACAGGTAGGCGAGACCAAACTGGTCGCGAAGTTGCTCGAGCAAGCGGATGATCTCTGCCTGGATGCTTACGTCGAGGGCTGATACCGGTTCGTCGAGTGCGATCATCTCTGGCCGCAGCACCAAGGCCCTCACGATGCCGATTCGTTGACGCTGGCCACCGCTGAACTGGTGTGGATAGCGATCGAGATCACTCGGCCGTAGCTGTACCAGCGAAAGTAGCTCGTTGATCCGTTCGCTGGCCTCAGCGCGATCGACACCGTGGATCTCGAGCGGCTCGTTAAGGATGTCACCCACGGTCATACGCGGGTTCAAGGACGCCTGCGGGTCCTGGAACACCATCTGGAAGCGGCTGCGCATCGAGCGCAAGCCGCCGGCATCCAGATTGCCGAGATCGGTACCGTCGAACCTCACCGTGCCACTGCTTGGATCAAGGATGCGCACCACACACCGCGCAGTGGTGCTCTTGCCGCACCCGGACTCCCCAACGAGGCTGAGGGTCTCACCGCGCTGGAGATCAAAGCTCACGCCGGCGACGGCCTGAACCTGCCCACCACGGCGCGAAGAGCCGACCGGGAAGCTCTTCACGAGATCGCGGACCTGCAACAGCGGCGTACTGGAGTTGTCGGGTTCGGTCACACTGTCACCTTGCGGGAGACTCGGGCGGCGTCGGGCGCGAAATGGCAAGCCACTTCGGTGGCTCCCACGCGTCGCAGCACTGGGTCGCTTGCGTTGCACTCGGGTTGGGCGGCTCCGCAGCGGGGCGCGAACGAGCAGCCGGTCGGGAGCACGTCGAGCACGGGCGGCGCACCTCCGATGGGCTCGATCGACTGGCCGCGTCGATCGAGACGCGGCAGGCACGCCAACAAGCCGTTGGTGTACGGATGCTCACCGCTATAGAACAGGTCGTCGACGTTGCCGCGCTCCACGACCCGGCCGCCGTACATGACGTTGACCCGGTCAGCGACGCCGGCGACGACCCCGAGGTCATGGGTGATGATGACCATTGCGGTGTTGGTCCGTTGACGCAGATCGGCGAGCACTTCGAGGATCTGTGCTTGGATCGTCACGTCGAGCGCGGTTGTTGGTTCGTCAGCAATGATCAGTTCCGGCTCGTTCGCGACGGCCATCGCGATCATCACGCGCTGACGCATGCCCCCAGAGAGTTCGTGGGGGTGAGACCGCATGCGTTCTGAGGCGTGCGGGATCGACACCATCTCGAGCAGTTCTTGCACTCGTGCCATCACGCGTTTGGGTCGCATCGTTGGCTGGTGCACCTCGATCGCTTCAGCGATCTGGTGACCAATGGTGAGCACCGGGTTGAGCGACGTCATCGGGTCCTGAAAGATCATGCCGATCTTGCCGCCGCGAAGCGAACGCAGGTGGCTACCTGTTGCGCCGATGATCTCGCTGCCGTCGAAGCGTGCCGAACCGCCAACTACGGCGTTGGGTGCGAGTAAGCCCAAGAGCGCCAACATCGTGGCGCTCTTGCCCGAGCCCGACTCGCCGACGATGCCGACTACCTCACCGCGTTGCACATCGAGGTCGACCCCTCGCACTGCGTGCACCGATCCGGTACTGACGGCGAACTCGACGCTCAAGCCCTTGAGTGTGAGCAGTGCGTCCCTCATCGTTGCGCCGATCTCACGTCGAGCACATCGCGCAGGCCGTCGCCGAGGAAGTTGAAACCGAGCACGACAGTGGCAATCGCTAGACCTGGGGCCACGGCGATCCACCATTGGTAGAAGTTCTTCGCACCTTCGGTGATCATCGCCCCCCACTCTGGTGCCGGCGGCACGGCTCCGAGTCCGAGAAAACTGAGCGACGCAGTGAGCAACACCACCTGACCGAGGTCCATGGTCGCATTTACCATGACGCCGGTGAAGGACAGGGGCAGCACATGGCGACGCAGAATGCGCCCTCGTGTGGCCCCCACGGTGACGGCGGCTTCAATGTGTTCACGTTGCTTCACGGCCATGACTTGGGCCCTCAACAAGCGTGCATAGATGGGCCACCAGACGATGACCATGGCAAAAAAACCGTTCCGCAAACCAGGGCCGAGGGCGGCGGCGACAGCCATCGCGAGCAGGATCGGCGGGAATGCCATGGTGACATCGGCGAGACGCATCACGGCAGTATCAGCAAACTTTCCGAAGTAGCCGGCAAGAGCACCGAGCGTCCCCCCGATCAACAACGCCGACGCAATCACCAACACCGCTATAGGTAGCGACTGCCGCGAGCCATACAACACTCGGGTGAAGACGTCACGGCCAAGGGCATCAGTGCCGAACCAGTGTTGGCCGTTGGGCGACTGCAGCCGACTGCCAACGGATTCATAGGGGTCGTACGGGGCCCACCAATGCACCGTGATCATGATCACCAGCCAGATCAGCGTGATCGCGGTACCGAACGCGATGCCCGGGTTGCGGAACATTGCGAGCGACGAACGGCGCGAACGATTCGGCGTCCTCGTGGCGACGACCACATCGGCCCCCGGTGTGGGGATGGCGTGGGGATCTTGGATGGTCACGAGAGCCTGATTTTCGGGTCGGCGAGTGCATAAAGCAGGTCGGTGACCAGGTTGGCGAGTAGGAACACGAGGCCACCAAACAGGCACACGCCGTTGATCGCCGGGTAGTCGAGTGATCGGGTGGCGGCGACCGCGTACGAGCCGACGCCATTCCATTCGAAGATTGTCTCCGTGAGCACGGCGCCGGTGAGCAGGGAGGCGAACGCGAAACCGAGGATCGTCAGCACCGGCAGCATCGCGTTCCGCAGTACATGCACCCGCATCACCGTGGCGTTCCGCAGCCCTTTCGCTCGTGCTGTGCGCACATAGTCCGCATGCAGTTCATCGAGCATCGACGCACGGACCAGCCGTGAGACCGATCCCATGATCGCCCAGCCGAGCACGAACGCCGGCAAGAGCAGCCGGTGTAATGTCTGGAGGGCGAGCTTTGGGTTGCCCGCCAGCAACGCGTCGACGGTGTAGAGCCCCGTGACGTGATCTGGCGGGCGAGTCCTGGGCGGTAATCGGCCAGGACCAGGAAACCAGCCAAGCCTCGCATAGAGCAGGAACAGTAGGGCAAGTCCAGTCCAGAACACAGGAAGCGATGAACCTACGAGTGAGAAGATCCGGGAAATGTGATCAGCGGGTTTGTTCTTCTTGCTGGCAGAGACGGCGCCGAGCACCACGCCGCCGAGTCCACCGAATAACATCGCGGCCACCGCCAATTCAAGTGTGGCCGGGATGCGCTCACCCAGGTCGGCGACGACGCTCTGCTTGGTGCGAAACGAGGTGCCGAGATCACCGCGCACAAGGTTCTCCAGGTAAAGCACGTACTGCCGAGGAACGCTCTTGTCGAGACCCCATCGCTGCTTTGCAGCGTTGACGATCTCTTCGTTGTTCATCTGTCGTTCTCCGACGATCGACGCGAGCGGATCGGAGGGGATGAGACGCGACACGCAGAAAGCGACCGTCACGATACCGATGAGGAGAATCGGCACGACGGTGAGTCGTCCGAGGATGTAGCGCTTCATTCTTTCCTTCCGCCGGGACAGTTCCCGGTGAGCGCCGGTGGAGGGAACGCCGCCGGGGCGGCGTTCCCTCCATTTCGGTTCTCAGCGGACCGGAGTCAGCCGATGCCGACGAATGACAGATCGAGGTTGCAGCAACCGCTGTAGAGGTTGCCGGTCACGTCGGCCTGCGATGCGAGTACCAACTGCGGATTCACCAGCGGGAAGAAGATGAGGTCGTTGATCATCTCCTGTCCGAGCTCGGTGTAGGCAGCGGTCTTCGCCGCACCACTCGAAGCCAACGCTTTGGAAAGCAGAGGAGCTTCCTTCTCATTGACGATCGGCGCACCGGCAGCGCCGCCGCCTGCACGCACGCTCCACGGCGAGCCATCGATCATGCCGAAGTAGCCGGGGTACTGGCTGGAGTCGGTGTGGTCGGGGGCGAAGTACACAGCGGTGAGGGGGATGCCCTCGGCGTTGATGGCATCAATCCACTGCGGGAACTCGACAGGCTGCAGGTTGACTTCGATGTTGATCTTCTTCAGGTCCTGCTGGACCTTCTGCATCATCACATCGAAGTCCACGCCGTACACGTTCACCTTGGGGTACATCGCATCCAGCGTGAAGCCGTCAGTGAGGCCGGCCTCGGCCATGAGCGCCGTTGCCTTGTCGAGGTCCTGGGCGGGCAGCGCAAGGTCGGCCGAGCCGTCGAACCCGTTCGGGATCGGCGATGCCTGAAGCTTGCCGTTGCCGGCGACTGTGACATCGAGGATGCCGGTGTAGTCAACCGCCAGCTTGATCGCTTCGCGTACCATCGGGTCCTGCAACTCTGCGCCACCGGGGCCCTGGGCGCCCGGACTCACGGCGATGTACACAAAGTTGTACGAGTCGGTCGTACTGACGTTGAGGTTCGGGTCGCCTTCGATCTGCGAGAGTGAATCGAGGCTGATCTGCATTGCGATATCCACATCGCCGGCTTGTAGCTGCTGGAGTTGCGACGCCGAATCCTTGACCTGCTTGATCGTCACCATCGGGAACTGCGGGGTGCCGTTCCAGTAGTTGTCGTTACGCACCAACACCAGAGCGTCACCCTCGGTGTACGACTCGAGTTGGTACGGACCGCTGCCGAGCGAGTTCTCCAGGAAGAACGGCTCTGCACTGTCGTCTGTCTCAGCTGTCTCGTCGGCGAGGGCGCTCGCCTGGGCGATCGCCTCGTCGCTATTCGACACGCCCATATACGGGGCGCTGACAATCGGCAGGAAGGCCGAGTTGGGCGCCTCAAACGTGACCACCACGGTCTTCTCGTCGGGTGTCTCGATGCTGGAATAGCCATCCATCAGGTACGAGGCCGATGCCTTCACGTTGCTGAGGCGCTCCCATGACCATTTCACGTCCTTGGCTTCCACCGGCGAACCGTCGGCGAAGGTGGCATCCGCGAGGGCGAAGGTGAATACCGTGTTGTCGTCATTGGCCTCCCACGACGTAGCGAGTCGAGGTATCTGCTGTGAGAGGTCGCTCGGATCGACCGTGATCAGGGTCTCATAGACGGCCGTCAAGTAGATCTGACACGTGTCGCAGTAGGCGCGGGCCGGATCGAGCGAGTTGACGTCCATATCGCGGGCAACCACGAGTTCGCGTACGTCGGTACCCCCCGCCGAAGCGGGTGTGGAGTCGACCCCGGCGGTGGTGTTGGAACTGTCGCCGACGACGGTGGTACCGCCGCTGCTGTCGTCGTCGCTGCCACACGATGCCGCGATGAGCGCGACGGTGGCGAGTGCGGCTACGAGACCTCGGCCGCTGGCGCGCCCGGTGCTCGAGCCCATGAATGATGAACGCATGATTTCCCCCTGGTTTATTATGAAAGTAGAGCGAGCGCGCCCTCCGTGCTCCCTCCCACAAGGGTCAGCGCGACGTGGCGTGATTAGCATCATAAACATGAAACTTTTTCACATCAAGTGCCAATCTCTGATCGAGCTCGCGGGTGGTGGGTTTGTGGGGTCCACCGACCGGTAAGCCATCAGCGTGATTGCTGGTGGGGTCCTACAAGAACCACATCAAGAAGAACACACCGATGATGAGGCGTTCAGCGCACATTTCCTGCGGTGAGTCAAGATGCACGGGCCACCGGGGCATTCCCGGTGATCTCCGACAAGCAGGCCAAGCTGAAAGCGTCAATCCGCAAGATCTGGTCGAAGGCTCAGCCACACCAGGGAACGCGTCACGCAATCCCCACCACTCGGAGCGACTCCAACCAATCGCTGGCATGATGATCGCCATGCCAAGTCGGACCACACATGGCGTCCTCGGCGCTCAGGACCCAACTCGTCGCGCTCCGGTCCAGAGTCGCAGCCGACAGCGACTCGAGGACATCCTTGAGGTCACCGCCCGCCTGGTCGACGAAATCGGCCCCGACAACGTCACCACCACGGTGATCGCCGACCAGTTGGGCATCTCGGTGGGCTCCATCTCAGCTTACAACAGAGACCGGGCGGCGATCTTCGACGAGATCATCGCAC
>CALAHA010000334.1 GCA_937891565.1 uncultured Ilumatobacter sp.
GCGGCGCTGTCCTGTCTGTCACGGGCAAGTCAGACGACGAACTCTTCGACGCCGTTGGAGCTGCAGTGGCGCAAGCCGGCGCCCGGCTGCGTCGACTCGGGCAACGCCGACGCACACTTGACGACATCTTCACCGATCAGCCCCGCCACGATGCCGACAAGGTCGCCCGATGACCGATGACCGACGCCCGATGACCGACGCCCGAGCATCCTCTCGCGGCGACGCACAGATTTCAGCGCGCGGTTTCCAGCGGTACGAGGGCGAGCGGGCTGGTGTCGCCGGATCGATTCGCAGCGTCATGTGGCAGAGCATGCGGTCCACTCTCGGGCTCGGTCGACCGGCGAAAAACAAGATCTTCCCGGTCATTGCCGTAGCGATTGCCTACGTCCCGGCGATCGTTTTCATCGGCCTTGCCGTACTGATTCCGTCGGGCATCGTCGACGGTCCGTCGTACCCCGAGTACTACGGCTTCGTCACCTCGGCAATCGCGCTGTTCGCAGCGCTCGTCGCCCCGGAGGTGCTCGTCTCGGATCGACGCAACGGCATGCTGGCGATGTACCTGTCGACGCCGCTGCACCGCGGGACCTACCTGGTGGCCAAGATGCTCGCTGTTTCGCTGACGCTCGGCCTCGTCACGCTCGGCCCGCCGTTTCTGGTGCTGCTCGGCTACACGTTCGACGGTTCTGGGCCCGACGGGTTCGGAAACTGGTTGATCGTGCTATTCCGCATCATCTTGTCCGGCGCTGCGGTGTCGGCAGCGCTGACCGCGATCTCAATGGCAGCATCGTCAATCACCGACCGTCGTGCTTTCGCATCGATCGGCGTCGTCTTGCTGATCCTTGCCTCGCCAATCGTCGCTGGGTCGCTCGTCGACGGCGCACAGCTTTCGCCGAACTGGCGGCTGATCGACGTGTTCTCCATGCCCTTCGAGCTGGTCTTCCGAATCTTTGGAGAGCCGGGCAACTTCCCTGAGGTTTCCACGGTGGCAGTCATCGCGGTCAACGCCGCATGGACATTTGGCGGCCTGGCCGTCGTTGTCTGGCGCTACTCAAGATTGGTGATCGCACGATGACCACGCTTCCACCCCCGGCGGCGCCGCTTGCGCCCCCGAACCCCGACGCGCTTGCAACCAACGCCATGATCACCGTCAATGAGGTCTCGAAATTCTTCGGGTCCATCGTTGCGATCAGCGATGTCAACTTCGCGATCGGCGGCGGCGTCACTGCGCTGCTCGGCCCGAACGGCGCCGGCAAATCGACGCTGTTCCGCATGATGTGCGGCTTGACCGCACCATCGAAGGGTTCGATTCGCGTGCTCGGAAGCGATCCGCGAACCGACCGGTCCGTACGCGGTCGCATCGCGCTGGTCCCCCAACAAGACGCACTTTTCGATCACCTGAGCGCCGTCGAAATGGTCCGGGTCAGCGCCGACAGCCATGCAATGCCCGACCCCGAAGGCGTTGCGCGCTGGGCACTTGAACAGGTTGATCTTGTCGACGTCGGCGCCAAGCCCGTCGGGCAGTTTTCTAAAGGCATGCGCCAACGCGTCAAGGTGGCGTGCGCCCTGGTGAACGACCCGGAAGTACTGATTCTGGACGAGCCGCTGACGGGCCTCGACCCCGTGCAGCGCCGCCACATGATCGCCCTCTTCCATGCGCTTGGCGATGCCGGCCGATGCGTCCTCGTATCAAGTCACGTCCTCGATGAGGTCGCCCGACTCGGCTCACGCGTCCTCGTCATCGCCCAGGGCCGACTCGTCGCGAGCGGCGACTATCGCGACCTGCGAACGCTGATGGACGACCGGCCGCTGCGCATCCGGATCGGCGCCAGCGCACCGCGTCGGCTCGGTACGGCACTCGTCGAACGTGGGTTGGTGACCGCACTTTCGCTCGACGCCCACGACGGGCCCGGCCACCTCGTCGTCGACACGCTCGATGCCGACGGGCTCGGACGCAAGCTCGCACCGATCGCCACCGAACTCGATATCCGCCTCACCGAAGTCTCCCCGCTCGACGACGACCTCGAGTCAGTATTCCGCTACCTCGTGGAGGGCCGATGACCAACAAGACTCAAGCGCTTCGCCGACCGGCATCCGACCAGCCACCAACCGAGCGGCGCGTGCCAGCCCTGGCCGCTCTGCGGTTGTCGTATCGAGTCGTTCTCCGCCAGCTCACGAGTCTCGCAAGGATCATCGCGCTGACGCTGCTCGCGCTCGTCTCGACG
>CALAHA010000335.1 GCA_937891565.1 uncultured Ilumatobacter sp.
TGGCACCGAGAGGAACCCGATGATCAGGAACACGGTCAAGAAGCCTGTTGAGACGGCGGCGCTCACCTTGAGCGCTCGCCTGAGTGACGCCTTCTGCGTGCCTGGGGCCCCGCCGGAGACCCCAAGGAAGTACATCAGATACGTCGGCAGCAGAATGAACCCGCACGGGTTGACAGCAGCGACGAGGCCTCGGATGAACGACAGGCTCATGCTGAGGCCTCCAGCAATTGATTGATTTCGGTGCGCAGGTCGCCGGCGTCGATCACGCCGGTCTGTTCAATGATTCTTCCCTCGGGCGTAACGAACAGAGTGATCGGGAAGTTCACGGCGCCGATCGCGTCGGTGAACTCGGCGAAGTCATCGCGGTACAACTCGTAGCTGACGCCTCGTTCTGACGCGAAGCGCTCCATCTTGTCGATCGAGTCACGCGGATTCACTCCGATGAAACGCACTTTGTCGCCGAACTCGGCGTGCGCTTCTGCGAAGTCGGGAAGTTCCTTGGCGCATGGCGGGCAGTCGGCGAACCAAAAGTTGATCACCAACGGCTGACCGATGAACGAAGCCGTGTCGATGTCGTTGCCGTTGCGATCGCCGAGCGTGACGAGCGGCAGTGGCTCGCCTTGGAGATCTTCGTTGGCGAGGCCGTCGTCAGGGAACTCGACGACCTGACGACTGTCGGTCAGCGTTGCGTCGAGTGGGTCATCGCCTCCGTTGGCGACCACGACAGCGAATCCAACAACGATCAGTGCAGCCACTGCAAGCGAACCGGCAAGCAGTCGTGGTCGGGCGATCTTCACTCCCCGAATGGTAGTGACGCCGTCGGTCCTGCCGGTCGCAGCCCAGCGAAACGATTCATTACAGAATGAGACACAGAATCAGGCTCGACATTTCAGTCGGCACCGAAAAGCCGGCGCGGGCGTTTGCGCTTTGCCGGGTGCGTGCACGCGGGAATCTGGGCACGAAACACCCAACACTGCGCAAACACCCGGCTGGACGGGGATAGGGACGGCGATCAGGCCGAGATGAGCGACGCGCTGACCGGACCCATCTCGTCGTAGATCACTTCGGGACGAGGGATCTTCGGCGGGCGGCCACAGGGCCGCTTCGCAACGACGATCCGACCTCCAGAGATCGACTGGCCACCCCAGACCCCCCACGGTTCTTCACGCTCGAGCGCATCGGTGAGGCACTGTTGGGCCACGGGACAGAGCGCGCACATTGCTTTCGCGCGGGCGATGTCGACGACGTGGTCAGAGAAGAAGAGACCAACCATGGTCCCATTGCCATCGGCACATCGAGCAATGGGCGCCCGCGCGACAAGCGACTCATCAGCCACGTCATCACCGGGTAAGTCCGGTGGGCGTTGTCTGTTGGGATCAAGTTCATCGAGGTCCTCGAGAGGAGTGAAGGTGCTCATGGGAAGTTCCGTTTCGAAAGAAGTGTTGGGGTTGGGGTTGCTGGTTGCGATGGCGCTGTCGCGGACGGGCCAGATGCCTGCCGGATTGGCGTGGGTGGTGTTCGGAAAGGTCTTCATGTCGTTGGTGCTTTCTGTGTTGCGGCTGATGTTGCGGCTGGTGTCGCAGCTGGTGCGACGGACGCTTGTTGGATGGGAAACCGAAGCCGGAAAACCAAAAAGGCCGCCGGGTTGGTCAACCCGGCGGCCTCGGAAGAGGTGATCTGACGTAAAAAGTTACGTCAGCACCCTGTCGAGGCGGCCGGTAGTGATTCGCTTGGTGAACTGCTTCATCGAGACGCACACGTTCTCGCCGAGCCCACCAAGCCATGCCATGTCATTACCGAGACCGGTGACGACAGCGTTGCCAGTGGTTGCCGGAACGGCGTGCACGGGCGTGGCTTCGGGGACATACGTCTGGCCGGACGCTGCAAACGCATGGGGTGTGACGGACGCGTGGAAGGACAGACTCTGGGCGAAGCGCTGGGAAATCAACGTCGTAGTGCTCATGAGCCGGTCCTTTCGAGGCGTGTCGTTGGTGTCGGTCGCAAGCGCGACCGGCTGGGTTCAGGCACCAGGAAACCACGATATGTCGTGCTCGGTCAAGCGAGTTTCCAGAGTTGTCGAAAATCTTCACTTTCCGGCTGCCCAAGAGCAACGAACTTCGCTGACTTTGCACTCATCTTGCAGAAAGTTGTTGGTGGGTGCACAGTGGACCAGTGCAACTCGTCCCCAGCGTCATCGATGTGTCGATCTACCTGGTCGGTTGGACGATTGGCTGGCTACTGCTCTGGCGGCCTCGGCCCATTCCAGCGGCCGGTTCCGGCGATGTTCGCCGAGCGATTGCCGTTGTCATTCCGGCCCGCGATGAAGCAGCCGCGCTTCCCTTTCTCATTCCTCCGTTGGTCGCACAGCTCCGCGCTGGCGACCAACTGGTGGTGGTCAATGACCACTCGACCGACGGCACCGGCGATGTTGCGACGTCGCTCGGCGCCACAGTCGTCGTCCCACCTCAGCTGCCGACCGGGTGGCTCGGCAAGCCGCATGCCTGCTCGATTGGAGCCGGGGCGACCACTGCCCCTCACCTGCTTTTTCTCGACGCCGATGTCCGGCCCGCGGCCGACCTTCTCGATCGGGTCGGCACCGAGTTGGCCGCACACCCTGACTCCGTTGTTTCGGTCCAGCCGTGGCATGCCACCGGCCGGTGGGCCGAACAGGCAAGCATCCTCTCCAACATCACGGCTCTCATGGGGAGCGGTGCCTTCACCGCCGCTGGCGACCGGGTCACCGCAACCGTGGCGTTCGGCCCGGTGCTCGCTGTCGACCGCTCGACCTACGACGCTGCCGGCGGGCATGCCCACCCCGATGTTCGGGCGATGCACACCGAAGACATCGGTCTCGCCCGCGCAGTCGGCCGAAGCCGTCTTTTCACCGGCGCCCCCGACACGTCGTTCCGGATGTATCCCGACGGCCTGACGCAGACGATTCGCGGGTGGACTCGCAGCATTGCCACCGGCGCCCGCTTCACGAGCTGGTGGCTGACACTTGCCACCCTGCTGTGGGTTTGGTCGCTTGCCGGCGGGTGGCTGGTGTCCCCGTTGCTGTATCCGCTCAGCGCGCTGCAGGTCTGGGTGCTCGGCCGCCGCGCCGCATCGGTACATCCCCTGACAGCTCTGCTGTTCCCCATCGCCGTCGCTGCGTTCGTGGTGATCTTCGTGCGCAGCCTGTTCGCCGTCGTCTTCGGTCGCCAGGTCGCCTGGAAGGGCCGCACGGTCGCAGCTCGCTGACCGCTTGTCACGGTTTTGTCTGCTCGGAGTGTGACAGGACCGCGCTACTGCACCTTGTTTACCCTGGTTGAATGAGGGCATGCCAGGCGCCCCTCGTCGCATCCGAATCGTCGCAGTCGTCGCAGCTCTCGCTGCTGCTGCCAGTTTCTCGAGCGTGGCATTCGCGCATGACGAGATCGAGTCGTCGATCCCCGAGCACAAAGCACAAATACAGGTTGGCGAACCGATCACCGAGGTGACGATCAACTTCGGTGAGCCGGTCGACGGAGTCGAGCTCGGCCTTCGTGGCCCAGACGATGAACGGATCGCCGGTGACGTCACTGTCATCTCGGGCACCCAGGCGCGTCTCAACTTTGCCAAGCTGACCGACGAAGGCCAGTACATCGTCCAGTACCTCGCCGAAGAAGACGGCCACCTGGTCGCCGGCGCCATTACTTTCACCTACGGCAACCCCAGCTGGTCAGGGTGCCGATACCGGTATCTGGATCATTTTCGGAGTGGTCGCTGCGGCAATTCTCGGCGCCGGCGCATTCTTCAGTTTCCGGCGGAACAACGCCCCCGACGGCACCAGCGACGACGACACCGTTCCCGCCTGATCAACGACCGCCGTTCAGGTGACGCCGTTCAGGCGATTTCGTTCAGGCGATGTCGATCAGGATCTTGCCGACGTTCGCATTCGTCTCCATGTAGGTGTGGGCTTCCGGGAACTGTTCGAAGCTGTAGCGGGAGTCGATGACTGGGCGCAGCGCCCCTGATTCGAACAGCGGGAGAATCTCGCTGATGAACCGTTGCATCAATACGATCTTGCGTTCGAGCGGCCGTGCACGGAGCGTTGTACCAATCCAGGTGATGCGCTTCATCAACAGCAAACCCATGTTGACCGGAGCAGACCCGCCGCCCATCAACCCGACCTGTACCAGGGTGCCATCCATGGCGAGCGCCTTCAGGTTCCGATCGGCTTCCTCGCCGCCAACGACGTCAAGGATCGTGTCGACCCCATCCGGGATCTCAGCTTTGAGCGCGCCGAGCCAGTCGGCCGGGCTCCGCTCGAGCACGAGGTCGGCGCCCAGCTCACGGCAGGCATCGGCCTTGCCGGCCGAACAGGTGACGGCGATACGAGCACCGAGTGCTTTCGCGATCTGAATTCCTGCCGTACCGACACCAGATGCTCCCGCATGGATCAGACCCCAACGGCCCGATGTCAATCCACCCTGCACGACGAGTGCGTCCCACGCGGTGAGGAACACTTCAGCGATTGCTGCAGCGTCGGCCAGCTCGACATTGCTCGGCACTGGCAGCGCCTGACGACTGTGCGTCACGACCTTCTCGGCATAGCACCCGCCCGATTCGATGCCCATCACTCGATCGCCAACTGACCAGTTCATGACCTCGGGCCCAATCGCGGACACCGTGCCGGCGTATTCGAGGCCAGGGATCTCAATCGCACGGTTGCGCGGGTCGTTGTACATCCCCATGCGTTGCAGCGTGTCGGCACGGTTCAGAGCCGTGTGCGCAATGTCGACGACAATTTCGTCAGGCCCGGGCGTCGGGTCGTCGACCTCCTCGATCTGTAAGACCTCGGGGCCGCCATGTTCACGAAGGACGATTGCGCGCATGCTGGCGAACCTACCGCCGAAGACGCCGTCGCCCAGGTTCGGAACTTCTTCGAGCCTGCGCAGCGTGTCTGTCGGCAGCAACCGAGAGAAGCCGCGTCGGTTCGTGTGGGGAATTAACTCTCGGTCGAATCGCCATCGGCCGAGGGCGCCGCCGGGTCGATGAACACCATCGTCCGGTAGTACGCCATCTCGCGGATCGATTCACGGATGTCGTCGAGTGCACGGTGGGACCCTTGGCCACGTGGGCGCTTGTGATCGATCGCCGGATACCACCGCTTAACAAGCTCTTTGACGCTCGACACGTCTATCGAGCGGTAGTGCAGGTAGTTCTCGATCTCGGGCAGGTACGCATCGAGGAATCGACGGTCGGTGCCAATCGAGTTGCCACACAGCGGCACGGTGCGCTCTTCGAGCACGTGCTCCTGAATGAACGCCAAGGTCGCGGCACCCGCTTCTTCGAGCGTGATCGTCGATGCCTTGATTTGATCAAGTAACCCTGACTTCGTGTGCATGTCGACGACGAACGGGTCCATCGCTGCGAGCTGCTCGTCGGTCGCATGAATGACCAGGTCGGGCCCTTCAGCAATGATCTCCAGGTCGTCATCCGTGATCAACGTGGCGATCTCGACGATCACTTCCGTGGTGTGATCCAAGCCGGTCATTTCGAGATCCATCCAAACGAGCATTCCGCGAAGCGTAACGGCGCTGGCGCTCCGGGTCGCTGAACGCTGATCCCTCCGACATGATGGGCTGATGTCAGAGTTCGCCGCGATCCTCAATGCACCCGGTGTGCAAGAGGTCTGTGAGCTTCGCCCGCACTCCACCGGGCGGCTTGGCTTCATGGCGTACCACGGTGGCAATTTGGAACTGCAAACCGACGTGATCGCAGCTGCAGCTGCAGAACGCTCGGGGGCGTCTTACTACGGCGTGTTGCAACCCGCCCCGATGCGCGAGCACCTCTCATCGATCAAGGTGCGCCCCGCCGAGTCCGAGCGGTTGGCGGCATTCATTGACCACGTCGATGTCGTGATCACCATCCACGGGTTTGGACGTCGCGGCATGTTCAGCGCACTGCTGCTCGGCGGGAACAACCGACCGCTCGCCCGCCACATCGGTGGCGCGCTGCAACGAGCTCTCCCCGCGTACGACATTGTCACCGACCTTGAGACAATCCCAAAGAAGCTCCGCGGCATACACGCTGACAATCCAGTGAACTTGCCACGGCGGGCGGGCGTGCAGATTGAGCTGCCGCCACGCGTTCGCGGTTCCAGCCCCATGTGGTGGGACTGGGAAGGTCCAGGGCTCACACCCCACACTCTTTCGCTGATCGACGGGCTGGTCGAAGCAGCAACAACCTGGCCAAACGAGCCGCGTTAGCTGACGATCGGAATCGGCAGGGAAATCCGAGGCCTTCGTCGTGGACGCGCAGCGCCGCCGGCCACAACTCACGTTCAACTCTGCGTTCAGGCTGGTTCTTTTTGGGCTCGCTTGATCCCCGCGCTGGAATCTCGGGCAGCTATGGGGCGAGGCGGGTGATATTCCAAGTGCCGTCGCTGTCGGGGCGGTAGCGGAGACGGTCGTGGAGGCGACTCGGACGGCCCTGCCAATACTCCCATTCGGTCGGCATGAGGCGCCACCCGCCCCAGTTGGCAGGCCGAGGAATGACCTCTGCAGTGGCAAACCGTTTGTCCGTTGCCGCGACGAGGTCGTCGAGCACAGAACGATCGGCGATCTCGTTGCTCTGCGGTGACGACCATGCGCCAAGCTGCGACGCTCGCGGACGGGAGGCGAAGTAGTTGTCGCTCTCCTCTGCCGACACACGCTCGACGGGGCCACGGACCCTGACCTGACGATGCAGGTCGAGCCAACCAAACGTCGCGGAGGCCACGGCGTTGGCATCGAGTTGCTGGCTCTTCGCCCCGTCATAGTTCGTATAAAAGACCAGGCCGCGCGCATCGAGACCGCGCACCAGAACGATTCGCGAGTCCGGGATGCCGTCAGTGCCGATCGTTGACAGCGTCATGGCATTCGGTTCGACAACGCCCGCGTCGAGTGCCGCGTCGTGCCAACGCTGCCACTGAACAATCGGATCGGCATCGAGGTCTCCAACGTCCAACCCAGCTGTCTCGTACTGCACCCGTCGGTCGCGAATCGAATCACCCATTTCCGAACCCTCTCACTAATCGCGCCGCCCGCGCCCCTCAAGACACTCTTCGGCCGCCTTACGCAAAAAACCTTCCAAGGTCAATCGGACCGGATAACGGTGATGTTGCGCATGTATGGGTGGATCGCTTCGGGGACGGTGACGCTGCCGTCCTCGTTCCGGTAGTTCTCAATGATGGCGGCCCACACTCGCGGCACTGCCAAGGCCGAACCGTTAAGCGTGTGGACGAACTCGCTGCCTTTGATCGGCTTGCCGTTCTCGTCATGGCGGCGGAAACGGGTGTTGCCGCGTCGCGCCTGGTAGTCACCGAACCACGACACCGACGACACCTCAAGCCAAGTGTCGACGCCCGGCGCGTAGACCTCAACGTCGAAGGTGCGATGATGGCTCTGGCCCATGTCGCCGGTGCAGATCTCAATCACGCGATACGGCAGGCCGAGGTCGGCCATGGCGCTTGCGGCGCGCCCGACCATGTCGGCGAGAAGCGCAGGCGCCTGTTCAGGCGTGGCGAACGCGAGCATTTCAACTTTGTCGAACTCGTGAGTGCGCAGCATGCCGCGCGTGTCGCGGCCGGCCGATCCAGCCTCGCGACGGAACGACGGACTGAACGCCATCAGCCGAACAGGCAGATCGGTATCGTCGAGCACCTCGCCGCTGAACAGCGAAGTCAGCGACGCTTCTGCCGTCGGCACACACCAGAGGTCATCGCGCTCGATCGAATATGCGTCGTCGGCGAACTTCGGCAGCTGCCCTGTGGCGGTGAGGGTCGCCGTGGTCACCAGCGACGGCGGACGGACCTCTTCGTGGACGTCAGCGTTGCGGTCGAGACCGAACTGGGTGAGCGCACGTGCCATGGTCGCACCGGCACCACGCTGCATCGTAAACATCGCGCCAGATATCTTGGTCGCGCGTTCGTTGTCGAGGATGCCGAGCGCTTCGGCAGTTTCCCAGTGCGGCACGCGCTGCCAGTCGGGGAAGGTGGGCTTCAGCCCGATGGGGCCGGTGATGACTGGGTTGTCATCATCGCTCACGCCGTCCGGTGCATCGGGATGCGGAAGATTCGGTAGCCCAAGAAGCAGGTCGTTCAGTAGCTCTGACACCTCGTCGTGCTCGCCCGCAAGGGATTTTTCAGTGGCACCGAGCTCCCGGCTCTGCGCCTGCAAAGCCTCTGCCTCGTCCACCTTGCCATCGCGCCGCAACAGCCCGACTTCTTTCGAGATCGTGTTGACCTTGGCGCGAATCTCGTCACGTTCGGCCTGAATGTCGCGCAAGCGCACGTCGAGGCCCGCAGCGTTGTCAAGGTCGTCAAGCAAGTTCGGGTCGCCGCGACGCGAGAGTGCTGTCTTGACGCCGTCGAGGTCGGTTCGCAGTAGCCGTTGATCAATCACGGAACCAGACGCTACAGGGCACCTGCTACACGGCCCTGACCTGTTTCACGACCGGACAAGTTGAGCCTCTGCAATCAAGAGCCGAGGGGCAACAGGGAGACGCAACCCGCTCGACGCTCGCATTCGTTGCGGCTCGAACTCTCCCACATTGTCAAGACAGCAACGAGCAGTCAGCGTTCTTCGGGCGGAGCCGCCACCGCGGCGAATTCTCGTTCGACGTCAGCCATCGTGAGGACGTCACCTGAGCTGTCCAATGACGGCGGATCGGTGCGGCGATAATCCTGCGACTCGCCGTAGCCGTTCGCAAAGCGCTTGAAGAAGATATAGACAACGATGGTCCACAGGAAAGTCGAGCCACCAAGCTTCATGATTCCTCCAGCCAACTGCTGATCCACAGTGACGCTCCACCCGAAGACGCGAACCGGAATGTCGTATTCGTTGTACACCGCACCCTCTGCGAAGGTGAGCCAGGCCGCTGGCAACGTGGGAATGATCGATTGCAGAAAGAGATAGATGCACTTGGCAAGGGGGCCCATGTGCAGTTCCTTGAATGGCCCCACGACCGGCATCCACATCAGCAGCGACAGCAAGACGACGAGCGCGTGCAGTGAGTAGTGGAGCGGACCGTTGTCGAGCGAGCTGTTCACGACCATCGGAATGTGCGAGATGATGACGACGACGTTGAACAGCACACCGGCAATCACCGGTTTCGTCAGAAACTTCAAACCGGCGTACAAGCGGCCGTCGCCAACCAAAACTCGTAACAGCCACGGCGGCGTGGCGATGAGCGCGAGCGGCGGCAGAAAATAGCTGAGCATCATGTGCTGCAACATGTGCGCCGAGTACAGGTACTCCTCGGAGATGTCGTGCAG
>CALAHA010000336.1 GCA_937891565.1 uncultured Ilumatobacter sp.
CCCGCATCTCACACCCGCTCCGTCCTGTCTCGTACCCTGAACACATCGTTGCGAATGCCGCAACCGCTTCCTGAGAGAGCCACATGGCCACCATCCTTATTGCCGAAGACGATCAACAGATCCGCGAAGCACTCGATCGCATCTTGCGTTTTGAGGGCTACGAGACGGTGCTCGCCAAGGACGGCGCTGCGGCACTCGAGGCGTTTGTTGTTCACGAGCCTGATATCGCGCTGCTCGATGTGATGATGCCCTTTGTCGACGGCCTCACGGTCGTTCGCAAATTGCGTGATCGCGGTGACCGCACCCCAATTTTGATGCTGACCGCCCGCCAGGAGACACCAGACCGGGTGGCAGGGCTCGATGCTGGTGCCGACGACTACTTGGCGAAGCCCTTCGAACTCGACGAGCTCCTTGCCCGTGTTCGTGCGCTGCTGCGTCGCACTGATCACAGTGACTCGGCAACGCTGCGCTGTGGCGACCTCGTTCTCGATCCGGCCAAGCACCTGGTCACTCGAGCTGGCGACGCGATCGAGCTCACCCGAACCGAGTTCGAGATCCTGCACACTTTGATGACCAACGCCGAGATCGTGCTCTCGCGTAGCCAGCTGTACGAGACCATTTGGGGCTACGACTTTGAGACCAACTCGAAGTCACTCGATGTGCACATTGGTTACCTGCGCCGGAAACTCGAAGAGGGTGACCGGGAACGGCTTGTTCACACGGTGCGCGGTATTGGTTACGTCGTTCGCTCTGGCGAGTCCAACGCGTGAGCCTTCGTTCGCGCCTCGCGATCCTGTTCGGCCTCCTCGCACTGATTGTCAGCGCGATCGTCGGCGCGGCCTCGTATCAGGCGACGCGTTCAGAAGTCTCGGAGTCGACCGACCGCTTTCTTGAAAGCCGCTCCATAGAGGTGACGCGGGGCATTCGCGAGCAGCCAGGCAACCCGCCCTTGCGACCCAATCGTGCGAACACCAACGATTTAGGAAATGGAGCGAATGGAGCGAATGGAGCGAATGGAGCGAATGGAGCGAATGGAGCGAATGGAGCTGCAGACGACGCTGGGACGCTGCTGCCTCGGCTGCCGTTCGATCCGGACGCAATCGTCCAGATCATCGACAGGAACGGCGCGGTCCGGAGTTCGGGCAGCAACGAACTCCCCATTACCGACGCAGTCGAGCAGTTGATTGATGAGCGTCCGCGTCTGGGCGAGAGCGCACCGGATCGATACGACGACGTCGAGATCGATGGTACGTCCTACCGGATGTACACGCGTGCGCTCCCGGGCGGTGGAGCTATCCAAGTTGCACGGTCGACGACCGAGAACGACGCCGTGTTGAGCGTGCTGGTCAGCCGCATCGCGATCATCGGATTGATTGCCGCTGTGCTCGCAGCGTTTGCCGGCTGGTGGATCGCGCGACGCACGACGCGGCCCCTGCGCCGCCTCGCAGATGTCGCCGCGACCGTTGCTGACACCCGCGACTTTTCAATCGACGTCCCTGTCGGATGGCCCGACGAGATCGGCCAGCTCGCGGGCAGCTTCCGGGAGATGCTGACTGCGTTGGAGACCAGCCGCGAACAGCAACACCGGCTCGTCGTCGATGCTGGTCATGAGCTGCGCACTCCACTGACGAGCCTGCGTGCCAACGTGGAAATGTTGCAGCGAATCGATAGCCGACCTGATGTCGCCCTGACACCCGAAGACCGACGCAAGCTACTGCACGCGATCAACTCAGAAGTTGGCGAACTCAGCAACCTGTTCACTGAATTGATGGAGTTGGCCACGGACGGCCACGACGCTGATGCACCGATGAAACCGGTCGATCTCGCCGAGGTGGTCTCGCGTTCGGTGGAGCGGTGGCAGCGGCGCGTTGACCGTCGGATCTCGCTCAACGCTGAGTCCGCAATGGTCTCTGGCAACGAGGCAATGATCGAGCGGGCGGTAACCAACGTGCTCGGCAACGCTCACAAGTTCAGCCCGCCTGGCGAACCGATCGACGTCGTGGTGAGGGATGGTTTCGTGTCTGTCCGCGATCGGGGTCCGGGTGTTGCGGTTGCTGATCGTGCCCGCGTGTTCGATCGTTTCTACCGTGCTGATGCCACACGCACAATGCCGGGCTCTGGGCTTGGGTTGGCCATCGTTGCCCAGATTGTCGAGCGCCATGGTGGAGAGACTTGGGTGACCGAGTCTGAACACGGCGGCGCCGACATCGGCTTTCGGCTTCCCACGATTTAGGTCGATGAGCCGCCCAAATGCGCGAGTAAGTCGTCGACGCTCGGCCTGGCGTCTGGCGTGGCCGGGCGGAAGATTTTGATGATGCGACCATCGCCACCGACGATCACGTCAGCGCCAAGTTGGCGGATGTCTTCATGCGAGCGCTGCAGCTTCTTGCCGGCGCGCAGCAGTTGCCAGTACTTCTTCAGCGTGCCGGGCGACCACACCTGACGGCGCGTGCCGCGCTCAAGCCCGAGTGCTTGATACAACTCGCGGTCGACATCGGTCACCACGGGGAACGAGACGCCGAGGTGTTTGACGTAGGCGTCGAGCCGTGCGGGGTCAGTGAAGGCGACAACGCCGATCTGTGCGTCACCGAATTCTTTGATGCGCTCGCTCACGGCAAGCACGTGTTCCTGGCACGGCAGTCAAGCGAGATGGCGGTGCAAGATCAGCACCAGCGGCACGTTGTGCTTGCGGTGCTCGTCGGTCGACCAGGTCGCGCCACCAGCGGCTACAAATTCGAAGGTGGGCAGCGGGGTTCCTTCGCGCAGCATCATGGTGGTCAGGGTAGAGACCGTAGCTGGTTGCCGCTGATCGACAACAAGCCGGAAACTTAAGCCGGCTGCGGTCTGGCCCGTCGGGTTGCGATTCGCCGTTCGAGCCAGTCGGCGTCGGCGAACGAGAGCAGCCCGATCATCATCAAGGGCCCGAAGAAGCCGACGAGGACAAACACGTCAATGAAGAAGTGCAACAGGAAGCCCAGGCCGATCAGTACGGGGCGGAGTCGGCGAGCCCAGAGCAGCGTGGTTAGCGCGAGTTCGATGGCCAGCGTTCCCCACGTGAAGAGGCCGATGAGGACCACGTTGGTGGTCAACCAACCGGGGCTCCCAAATCGGGTGATGTCATCGATGCGGAACACCGTCGACACCGCTGTGCCGTTGTGCCAGAGATCGCCGCCCTTCGACCAGAAGGCGAAGAAGTACACGACGCACAACTGGAGTTGGATCAGGCGCAGCCCCCACGGGGCAATGTCAGGAGCAGTCCAAAGGGCGCCACGTCCGTGACGGCGCCAGCGGTCAACCGAGAGCGCAGCGCCCGTTGGCATGAAGGCGAGGATGAGCGCGAAGTTGCGCAGGAGCACGTCGCCCGAGTTCAGAATCACCGGGTTGCGACGCTGCACCGCCACGAGGAGAACGAAGGTGACTACCAACCATTCGGTCGGTCGCCAGCCGAGAATGATCGCTACCGAAGCAATGACGAGAACGCCGATCGCGACCCACGCCGCTCCGGTCGATTCAAGTGCGAACCAGTTCCAGCCACCCTGCGACGCGAACTCGAGAGGGACCAACGCGTCGGAGCCCAGCAGGCTGGCGACATCGACCGCCATCGTGGTAGTCCACCCGAACACGACGAGCCCGAACAGGATGCGCATGATCGCGAGCGGCCAGGCGGGACGTTTTCGCAGGAATAGTGCGTGAGTTGCGGCGTCGAACTGCGATCGCGTTCGTTCGAACAGAGTCGCTGTGGGGGCTGCGATATCAACCATCGACGCGATCCCAGACGTGGAACTCGAACTCGTTCACTTTCGTGTCGACGATGCCGCTTGCAGTGAGTGGAGTGATTTCGCGCCACCGCCGTATGAGTCGAACACGAACGGGGAGTTCGTCGCCCCGGGCGACATCTCGGGCAATCCATGCTGCCGACGAGTCCCAGTAGCGCGCGTTCGAATCGAGGCGGACTCGCTCTTGCCATTTGCGCCATCGGTAGCTCCGATAGGCGCCGATTGTTTGGCCGAACTCTGGCAGCGTCCATTCGGTCGTGGTGCCATCGCCAAACTCAGCAACAGCGACAACTTTAAGCGTTTGGGCGCGCGGGTTTGGGCTGAAGACGGACCAGTTCTGTTCGAAGCCGGCATTGACCGCTGGTGACCATACGACGTCGACCTTGTCGCGGACCGGGCTCGCAGGGATGTTCGGCCCGACTATCCAGACTGACATCACAACGACGAGTACAGCCACCACGGCTTTGCCGACGCGCGTGTGAATGAGCGCCGTGTGCGCATCGGGGCGCTCGGTGGCGTCGAGCCCAGACATGGAGCGGACCGTATCGCAGAGCCCGTATTGAGCGGACCAGGGGCGGCTCAGATTTCGAGCTGGCGGGCGAGGCCCTCGACTGCCTCGATGAACTCCTCGATCATGTCCATAACGACCTGGCCGGAGCTTTTTGTCTGGTTCATCGTGCCGACGATCTGGCCCACGAAGTAGTTGGCCAGCTTCTCGGCGCCCGACCCCTTCGTGTATGCGGCGCGGGCAATGCGCTTCTGAGCTTCGGTCGTCAGAATCGGTTGCAGCGGCATGCCGAGGGGATCAGGGCGATCGTCGCGCTCCCACTCGTCTGTCCAGGCCGACTTCAACATTCGGGCGTGCTTGCCGGTGAGCGACCGCGAACGGATCGTGTCGGCTGACGTGGCTGCGAGGAACTTCTGTTTCACGACGGGGTGTGTTTCGGCTTCGTCGGTTGTCAACCAGACCGAACCGCACCAGACACCTTCGGCCCCGAGTGCCATGGCTGCTGCCATCTGGCGGCCGCGCCCGATGCCACCAGCACCGAGGACGGGGATGTTGACAGCGTCGACAATTTCAGGAATCAGGACCATTGAACCGATTTCGCCGGTGTGGCCGCCCGCTTCAGAACCCTGGGCGATGATGATGTCGACGCCAGCAGCCTGGTGCCGTTCAGCATGCTGTGGGCGTCCGGCAAGCGCACCGATCAGCTTGCCCTCTTCTTTGCAGCGGTCGATGAGAAACTTCGGCGGCGGGCCGAGCGCATTCGCAATAAACGCTGCGTTACTAGCGAGTGCGACGTTGAGCTGCGGCAGGGCGGCGTTCGCGCTGAACGGTGCATTACCGTCGTGGCCGCCGACGGCGGTGTTCGAACGGGTCGTCGTGTCGTCAGCCGGCAGTTCTGG
>CALAHA010000337.1 GCA_937891565.1 uncultured Ilumatobacter sp.
AGTTTTCGTCGGTGGCAAACTGCGGGAAGAGCACCTTCATGGCGACCTGGCGATCAAGCAACAGGTCGCGCGCAGAGAACACGTCGGCCATCCCGCCGCGTCCGATCCGCTTGTGGATCTCGTATCGGTCGTTGATGACCGTTGCTTCGCCGTTGTTGCTCATGTCAGATAGTCCGCCCGAGGGCGATGCGCCAGACTATCGAGGCACGGAGTAACACAGTCTTCGCGGATCATCTGGCTCCTTGGCCGGTGAGAAGGAAGTCGAGCATGTTTTTGGCGATCGGGCCCGCCAGGCGGCCGCCCGTGGCCGACACGTCCTGCGTGGATTGGACGTTGGTGAGGACGACCGAGATGGCGAACCGTGGATTTTCAGCGGGAGCGAACGCGATGATCCAGGCATGGGAGAGGTCGGGGTTGCTCTCGAGGCCGAGTTCGGCGGTGCCGGTCTTGGCTGCTGCTTGGATGCCGCCGTTGAGGGTCATGCAACAGCTGGCTGTGCCTGACTGGACCACGCCGATCATGAACTCGGTTTCGAGTGCCGCAGTCGCGGGTGAAATCGGGGTCTTCCACACGCTCGGGGAGGTGCGGTTGAGTTCCCGACCGGCCCGATCGAATGTGGCATCGACGACGTACGGGGACATCATTTGGCCGCCGTTTGCAACCGCACCGGCGACCATTGCCATGTGCAGCGGCACCATCTGGACTTCGCTCTGGCCGAAGCCACGGATTGCTAAAAGTGGCAACTTCTCGTTGAGGTTCTCTGTGTTGCCAATCGTCGAGGTTGCGGCGCGGGGCAGGTCGATTGGTAGCTGCTCACCGATGCCCCAATCCTGGGTGCCGGCAACGAATCGGTCGACGCCCAGTTCGATGGCGGTCTTGGCGAACGGGATGTTGCAGCTCCGACGGAACACTTCGGCCATGTCGCCACCGCATTCGCTGCCGTTGTAGTTGTTGATCGGGTCGTTGGTCTGGGGCGGTACGTATTGCTGCTCGGTTGGGAAGTTCGTCTCACGGGTGAGCACACCGGTTTCGAGCCCAATGCCAGTGGTGATGACCTTGAAGGTCGATCCGGGCATGTAGCGCTCTTGGTAGGCGTTGGCCAGCAGCGGGTTGCCGTCGGCATTCTGTAGCTCGGTGATGGCGTTTTGGGCCTCTTCGAACGGCACGCCGACGAAATCGTTGGGGTCATAGGCCGGGTTCGAGTACATGGCAATGATGGCGCCGGTGGTCGGATCGATCACGGTGACCGACCCTTCGCGATTGCCGAGGGCGAACTTTGCTGCGAGCTGTGCGTCGTGGCGCAGCGTGAGCTGCACGCTGCCAGCGTTGTCGACGGTGCCGTCGAGAAGGTTGCCGAGGCCGCGCACCTGCTGGGCTGGGGTTGATCCGACGAGCACTTCGCCGAACTGCCGCTCGACCTGGGTCGACCCGAAGTTCTTCGTGAAATAGCCGGTGACGTTCGACATCACGTCGCCGGTCGGGTAGTCACGTACGAAGTCGAGGTTCTCGTTGGTGGTGTCGGGGACGGACCGCGCAACGACCACGCCGTCGGCCGAAATAATGTCGCCGCGCGGACGATTGAATTCGCGCAAAACCTGGCGAGTGTTGTCGAACTTGGCGTCGAGCTCTTCTTTCTGGCCGACCTGCCAGTAGTTGAGCGCGACGAACAGGACGACGTAACAGACCATCAGGCCGATCGCGAGCTGGCGGATCTTTTGATTCACGACACGGCCTCGACGAAGTCGGCGGGGGTCTCGCCGCGCTTGACCGCTTTGCGGATTCGTCGCGACAGCCGCCATGCTTTCCAGCGCTCGCCGGTGGTTGGGTCGTCGGGCAGTTCGCCAAGCCGGCGCGCCGCGGAGTCGCTGACGCGGATCAGTAGTGCGAGGAGGATGTAGTTCGAGAGCAGCGACGAGCCGCCGTAGCTGACGAACGGGAGGGTGATGCCGGTGAGCGGGATCACTTTGAGGACGCCACCGATGATGATGAATGCCTGGACACCGACGATGGTCGTCAGGCCGGTGGCAAGCAACTTTTCGAACGTGCGGTCGGTGCGCAATGCAGTGCGTAGCCCGGCGCCGACGATGAGGACGTACGACATCAGGATCGACGTCGCTCCAATGAGGCCGAACTCTTCGCCGATCGAAGCGAAGATGAAGTCGTTCTGTGCTTCAGGGACTTGGCCGGGGTTGCCGCGCCCGAGGCCTGTCCCGAGCAGGCCGCCGTCGGCCAGGCCGTACAGGGCCTGGATGGTCTGGTAGCCCCCGCCGAGCGGGTCGTCCCATGGATTAATCCAGTTGCTGACGCGAGTCTGGACGTGGCCAAAGTTCGACCACGAGAACCAGGCTGCTCCACCGAACAAGATGACGCCGACGAAGAGGTAGCCGGCGTTCTCGGTGGCGACCCACATCATCACGACGAAGAGGGTGAAGAAGAGGAGC
>CALAHA010000338.1 GCA_937891565.1 uncultured Ilumatobacter sp.
TGGCCCGCTTCGGGCGGTTCAAGCCGGAGCACGAGGCGGCGCTCGAGGCCTTCGTGGCCAACTGCGGCCCGCGCCGCCAAGCGGGGCGGGGCCTGGCTTGGCGGCGCGGCCCGCGACATCGCCGGCGTGCTCGGTGGCCTCGAAGTCGTTGATGAAGGCTCCGGCGGCGTTCTGCCGCACGAACGAGTCACGCCAAAGGCCTCGACTGACCGCCTTGACCTGACCCGTGCAACCGGGGCCAATATGTCGCCTGTGTGGGGTCTGTCGCTCGCCGATGGCCTGACCGACCTGCTCGCAGAGCCAGGCGAACTGCTGTCGTCGGTGACGGTTGAAGGTGTCGAACACATCATCGAGCGCGTTGCCGACGCCGAGCGCGTTGCAGCGATTGCTACCAAGGTCGGTTCGGATGACGTCCTGATCGCCGACGGCCACCATCGCTACGGCATCAGCCGGACGTTCCGTGACGAAATACGTGGCCAAGGCGTCGCCGGATCGCCCGCTGAAGAGACGTTGGCATTCGTCAGCGAGCTGGTCGCCGACCAGCTCAGCGTCGAGGCCATCCACCGCCTCTACAGCGACATCTCGTTCGACGACCTCGTTGCTGTCCTCGACACGGCGTTCGATCGCAGCGATGCCGGCACGCCGTCGGCGAGAACGTTGGCTCAGATGAACGAACGGGGCGCACTGTGCCTCATTGGACCCAATGGCAACGGCCAATGGCTCACTCCGAAGAACGGTGTTTTTGATGATGTCCGCTCGCTTGATGGGGCTTGGCTCGAGCATGTCCTTGGCGACACACCGCACAGCGTCACGTACCAGCACGGCGTCGATCACGTCGTCGAAGCAGCGACCGGTGGCCGAGCAACTGCGGCAGTACTGATCCGTCCGGTCAGCGTTGCCGAAATCGAGCGCACCGCTCGTGAAGGGCTGCTGATGCCCCCGAAGTCAACGTTCTTCACGCCGAAGCTGCGCACCGGCCTCGTGGTCCGCAGCGTCACCTGACTCAGCGGTCGGCGCGGTGGAGCGCCTTCGCGACAACTTTGAGAACGTCAGGGTCGATACCCAGCCCGAAGTGGCTGCTCTGGACTTCGACATTGTTGGTGGCCGGATCGGGGTCGACGCATGCCTGCCACGACACGACACCGTCGTTGCGGCTGTAGATCGACGTGACCGGTCGCGTGATTGGCCGGGCAGATCGTTCGATGATCTGTTCTTCGATCGCATCCCGCTGCGGCGACTGCTGACTCATCGATGTCGCCGTATGTCGCGGCCCGTAGAGCGGGGTGCCAAACGTGACGACACTGCCCACCAATTCGGGCCGGTCGCGCGCCACCTCGCGAGCGATGACGCCTCCGAGACTCCAGGCGACGAGCGACACACGCTCGCCGACCTTGCGGTGGCGCTGTTCGACATTGTCGAGTGTCTGGCGGAGTTGCGTCTCCACGTCGCCGGTGTTGACGCCGAGCCCCCAACCACTTACCTGGTAGCCCAGGCGGGCGAGATATGAGCGCACGATGATCGTCGACGAATCATTCGTGCCGAACCCTGGCAGTACGACGACGTGGCGACCTTCGCCACGCGGCTGGCGAGACACGCTCAGTGCATTGAGCGCAAGTCGCATGGGTTCTCGGGCGACACGCAGTTCACGGATGCGGCTGAACTGATCGGGAATCGGAAAGTTGGGGATTTCCGTCAACGGCATCAGGCCAGTATCGCCTTGACGAAAATTCTTGTCCACGCCGGCCCCCATCGCCGCTTCACCAGGCCTATCCGCCAAGCCCTTTCGCCAAGCCCTTGTCATGCCGTCAAGAGTTCCGCGGCCTGGGCGAGCAGCGACCGCACGGTCTTGGAGCGGCGGGCGGGTACGACACGTTCGGCAATGAGTTCGGTCCGGCTCTGGGTGGCCCCA
>CALAHA010000339.1 GCA_937891565.1 uncultured Ilumatobacter sp.
CTTCGCCGGATTGTTACTGATCAACCGGACCGAGCCGACGCCGAGGTCAAGCAGGATTGCCGCGGCGACGTCGTAGTGCCGCGCATCGACCGGCAGCCCCTGGGCGGTGTTCGCATCGACGGTGTCGAGGCCCTGGTCTTGGAGCTCGTAGGCCCGGATCTTGTTTGCCAGCCCGATGCCACGGCCTTCGTGGCCTCGGAGGTACACGACCACTCCGGCCCGCCCTGCCGCTGCCTCCGCCGAAATGGCGCGGCGTGCTGCGTCGAGCTGTTGGCCGCAATCGCACTTGGCTGAGCCAAGCACGTCACCGGTCAGGCATTCACTGTGCAGGCGGACCAGCACCGGTTGCGACGACGGCACGGCCGGGTCGCCCGCAATCAGCGCAACGTGCTCGTGACCATCACTGGCCCGATACGAAACAATGCGAAACGTGTCGATGTCGGTCGGCAACCGCGCATCACCCACGCGCTCGACTGTCACATCGAGGTCTGTCACATCGAGGTCAGACCTGGGTGTGACACCGGCGGGGCCGACGCACTCGATCATTTCGCTCACACGAGCACTCGCCCGTAACCGGTGGTGCGCTGTTCGACCGGCCGCTCGATCGACTCGGCGAACTTGGTGAAGTCTTGGACCGTCATCTCCTGGCCGTGGCTTGCACCGGCGGCACGTGAGATGTTCTCGCCCATCAGGGTGCCGCCGAGGTCGTTGCAGCCAGCGTTCATCATCTGGTGTGTTCCGGACAGGCCGATCTTGACCCAGCTGGCTTGGATGTTCGGAATCAGTTCGCCGTAGGCCAGGCGGGCCACCGAATGCATCAGCACGTTCTCTCGGAATGTTGGGCCGCGCCGAGCCTTGCGCTGCAGGTAGATCGGCGACGCCATGTGGACGAACGGAAGGCCGACAAATTCGGTGAACCCGACCTGGCCCAGCCGCACGTTCTCTTTCTGCAGGTCACGCGTGATGACCAGGTGGCGGGCCCAGTGGATCGGTTCTTCGACGGAGCCAAACATGATTGTCACATTCGAGTGAAGACCGATCGAGTGCGCTGCGCGGTGGGCATCCATCCACTCTTCGGTGTTGATCTTGTCGGGGCACAGGATCGCCCGGATTTCGTCGTCGAGGATCTCGGCAGCAGTGCCAGGCAAGGATGCGAGACCAGCCTCTTTGAGCCGCCCGAGGTACGTGACAAGGTCTTCGCCGAGGCGCTTGGCACCTTCGGTGACCTCGAGGGCGGTGAAGCCGTGCACGTGCATGTCAGGCACGGCGTCTTTGACCGCACGCGTGACGTCGATGTAGTAGTCGCCGTCGAAGTTCGGATGGATGCCACCCTGCAGGGTGACCTCGGTGGCGCCAGCGTCCCAGCCTTCCTTGGCGCGCTCGGCAATGTCGTCAAGCGTAAGGAGGTACGGCGTGCCGCGCAGGTTGAGCGACATCGGGCCCTTCGAAAAGCCGCAGAACTTGCACTTGAACGTGCACACGTTCGTGTAGTTGATGTTGCGGTTCGCGACCCAGGTGAGCGTGTCGCCAACGATCTCCTTGCGCCGACGGTCCGCAAGTTCCATCACCGCGACTGCTTCGGGTCCGCGCGCCGTGAACAGCGTGGCGATCTCATCGAGGCCTGGTTCTTGGCCCATCTCGATGCCGTCGAGCACGTCGGCAACAGCGCCGGTCGGGCAGACGGTCTGTTCACGATCGGGGTCGTCGGACAAGATGACCGGCGGCGGATGGTCAGCGCCCGAGTACCAGGCGGTTGAACGGTGGCCGACCAGCACGAACTCGGCACCGTCAGCAACGGTGTCGGCAGCGGTGGTCTTCTCCGGCCAAAACTGGCCCGGGTCGTCACGGCCCAGCCACTCCGAGTCGGCGCGGTCCATCACCGGGAAGTGCATGCCCTCGTCGAGCCAGCGCACGCGGTCGCGAACGAACTCGGGGTAAACGGTCAGCCGCGGCGCGAGGACGTGGCCCTTTGCCTCGGTGACCTCACGAAGGCGTTCGAGGTCTGGCCATGGCCGCTCGGGGTTGACATGGTCGGCGGTCACGGGCGAAACGCCGCCCCAATCGTCAATGCCGGCATCGACCAGTGCACCGAAATCGTCGGACAGGTTCGGCGGCGCCTGCAGGTGCACATCGGCAGGCAAGATCAGCCGTGCTGCTGCCAGAGTCCACAGGTAGTCGTCGCTCGGGCACGCCCGCACGCCCTTCATTGCGGTGCGCAGCTTCGGGAGGAAGTTCTGGACGATCACTTCTTGCACATGGCCGTGGCGGCGATGGCTCTCGGCGATGGCTTCGAGGCCGGCAAGCTGATCGGCACGCGTGTCACCAATGCCGATGAGGATGCCGGTGGTGAACGGGATGTGTAGTTCGCCCGCAGCTTCGAGGGTGGCCAGGCGCCGCTCGGGAACCTTGTCAGGCGCGTTGCGGTGCGCTTCGAGGTCGGGGTTGATTGATTCGATCATCATCCCCTGGCTCGGGCTGAACGGTCGCAACTGCTCGAGTTCTGCTTTGGTCAGCGCTCCGCAGTTGGCGTGTGGGAGCAGGCCGGTTTCGGCGAGGACCAACTTGGCCATCTCGGCGACGTAGTGCACGGTCGAGTCGTAGCCGCGTTCGCGGAGCCAGTCGCGGGCAACTTCGTAGCGGTTCTCCGGCCGCTCCCCCAGCGTGAACAACGCTTCGTGACAGCCTTGCCGAGCGCCTTGCTTGGCAATCTTCAAGACGTCTTCGGGGTCGAGATACAGCTTCTCGACCCGCGCCGGAGGCTGCGCGAACGTGCAGTAGCCGCACGTGTCGTTGCACAGGAAGGTCAGCGGGATGAAGACCTTCGGGCTATAGGTGATGCGGGTCCCGAATGACTCGTCTCGGCGGGCCGATGCGAGCGCAAGCAGGTCGGGCAGCGATTCGTTCAACAGTGGATGGTTCATGTGGGCTCCAGGAGAAAGTGGACAGGTCTCAGGGGATCTCAGTGGGTAACGGTGTTGCCGGGCCGGCTCGCGATGGCCGACTGGGTAAAGGTTTCGTCGCAGTGCCAGCACACGAATGCCTGGTCAAGCGGTTCTCCGCATGCCTCGTGCACGAGCACGGTGGGCGGCTCGTCGTGGTTGATCCACTCGTCGCCCCAGCGCATCAGCGCAACCAGGGTCGGCGACAGAGCAGCGCCCATCGGCGTGAGCCGATACTCGTAACGCGGTGGTCGTTCGCAGTACAAACGGCGTTCGAGTACACCGGCAACGACCAGCCTTTTCAGGCGTTCAGTGAGTACCGGGCGAGCGATGTCGAGGTCACGCCGGAAATCGTCGAACCGTCTGACTCCACGAAACGCGTCGCGCATGATCAGAATGGTCCAACGATCACCGAGCACGTCGAGGCTCGCCTGAATCGAGCACGCTCGATCGGCAGTGTTCTCCGTGTCTGGCATCGCCTCACCATAGGTGAGTTCGGAATCAAAACCAAGTCGGTCCGCTTCGAGAACCAACTCTGGACTCGAACGGCAGCGCCATTTGCCACGATCTGCTGAGCGCATTCGGCGGGTGATGAGGTCGCTGATGCGGCGCGAAATCACTTCGAGTTCGGCGATCCCGCAATGGGCAGAATCCGGGTCATCTACGCTGTGCGATGTGTGCGGGCAATGCGACGGCGACTTTCCGAAATCAGCGTTCAGCCGGAGGGCACTCATCGCCGGTGGCCTCGCCGCCGGAACCGCTGGAGTGCTCGGCATTGCGACACAGGCGAGCGGAGCAACGCAGGCGAGCGGAGCGCTGCTGTCTGCTGCGGTCACGGTTGCACCGGGCTTGAACATTCTGCCCCGAGATGCCTGGGGTGCCGATCTGGCGCCGAAGGGCCCGATGGGCGTCGAAGACGTTCGTTTCCTGCTGGTCCATCACACGTCTTCTCCGAACAACTACCGCGGGACTCAACGCGACCTCATTCGTGTCGCCTACGCATTCCATACCGGGCCGGCGAAGCGCTGGAACGACGTTGCCTACAACTTCTTCATTGGCCAAGACGGCACCGTGTGGGAAGGCCGCGCCGGGTCACTCGATGGCCCGGTCGAGGCTTCAGCTTCCGGTGGCAGCCAAGGCTTCGCTCAGCTGGTGTGCCTGCTCGGTGACTTTAGTGACTTCACCCCGCCCGCTGCGATGCAAGACAGCCTCGTCCGCCTCCTTGCCCACCTCGCACACCGCTACGACCTCAGTACGTGGAAGGACGCTCGGGCACAGTTCGTCTCGCGCGGCTCCGACAGGTGGAAAGCTGGCAGTTTCATCGAGACCCCAACGATCTCTGGCCACCGCGACATGACCTACACGGCCTGCCCCGGCGAAGCCGCATACCGCCTTCTGCCAGAGTGGCGCCGGCGCGTCCACCCACTCGTTCAGGCAGCACGCAAACAGCCAGGCCTACAGCGCGCTGAACGACTCAGCCTCGAAGCCCCCTGACCAGCGGTCAGGATAGAACATATGATCGTTTGCATGTTTTTATACGAACGCGTGTATGCTTACATATGTCGATAATCGTCGAGCCGGAGTGTGATGCGTGCGCCGTCAACATCTCGGTCAACGACATCTCGGTCAACGACATCTCGGTCAACGACATCTCGGTCGACAACATCTCGGTCGACAACATCTCGGTCGACATCGCGGTCAATGACATTGTTGGCGTGCTCAACTCCCAGCATGCGGCGCTGGTCGATCGGGTCGTGGTGCTGT
>CALAHA010000340.1 GCA_937891565.1 uncultured Ilumatobacter sp.
GATGCAGACCGTGCAACGACCATCTGACTTCGGTCAGATCGACATCAACGTTGCAGTCACCGGCAATACCGACGGACCACTCATCGTGTGCGTTCACGGCTGGCCCGAGAGTTGGCACTCCTGGAGCGCTCAAATCGAGCATTTTGTCGCGCTCGACTATCGGGTGGCAGCGATCGATGTGCGCGGCTACGGCGAGAGTTCGCGGCCTGACGCAATCGAGGCGTACCGGCTCGTCGAGTTGTGCGGAGATGTCGCTGCCGTCATTGAGGCGCTGTCGCCTGATGCTCCTGCCATCGTGTTCGGCCACGACTGGGGGTCACCGATCGCCTACAACACGGCACGCCTGCACCCTCATCTCGTTCAAGCAGTTGCCGGGCTGAGTGTCCCCTATTTTCCGGCGGCTGCGGGCGATCCGATGGACCTCTGGAACCTGCTGTACGCCGATCGGTTCTTCTACATGAAGTACTTCCAAGCGGTCGGCGTCGCCGAGGCCGCATTCGAAGCCGACTTACCAACAGCGCTGCGCAAGGTGTACTTCGCCGCATCAGGCGCCGCACCGACTGATCTGTGGTTCACTGATCGACCCGACGGCGCAGCACTGCTCGACTTCCTCACCGACCCTGACCCCGCTCCTGCGTGGATGCAACCTGAGCGGTTCGCTCCCGTCCTCGAATCCAACGGCGGCCGATCAACACACGGCTGGTTCAACCGCTACCGAGCGCAGTATCTCGACGGCGCCGACATCGAAGCCATCGGCGAACCAGTCATTGCCCAGCCTGCCTGTTTCATCGGCGGCGCAAAAGACATCGTCCGAAAGTTCATCGAAGGGGGCGATCTGTTCGACAGTGCCGGTGCCTCACTCGGCGACAACCGCGGCGTGACGATCATCGACAATGCAGGCCACTGGGTGCACCAGGAGCAGCCAGCAGCGACGAACGAAGCCCTTGAGTTGTTCGTCGCCGGACTCTGACATCGCTCAGTTCACCGGGATCACCGCTAATGACCAGCAACGACTCGCGCGACGGAGACGATCGTCAGCATGAATGCCGACAGAGAGATGGCTATCGTGACTCTTCGCCGATTGTTGGATTGGCCGTTTGGCTCCACTTGATCGGGCTCCACATAACTCAGTCAGTGGGCGGCAGGACCTTCAGCCCCAATTCAGTCATTGCCTTGGGGTCACCAGGGATCGGGCTGTTCGTCATCGGGTCGGTACCGCTCTGCGTCTTCGGGAAGGCAATCACCTCGCGGATGTTCTCTTCGCCAGCAAGAATCGCGACGAGGCGGTCGAGGCCGAAAGCGAACCCGCCGTGCGGAGGCGCGCCGTACTCGAACGGGTTCAGGAAAAAGCCGAACTTCTTTTCGGCTTCCTCGTCAGAGATGCCGAGCGCGGTGAACACCTTGCGCTGCAATTCTGGCTCGTGGATTCTGATCGAACCCGAGCCGAGCTCCCAGCCGTTGAGTACGAGGTCGTAAGCAATAGAGCGCACCGACATTGGGTCGGTCTCAAACTTGTCGAGGTCGTCCGGGTGCGGCATCGTGAACGGGTGGTGGCCGGACTTCGGCTGCCCCGTTTCTTTGTTGCGGCCGACGAACAGCGGGAATTCGATGACCCACACGTAGCGGTACGGGCCCTCGTGTACCGGTGGACGAGCGATCTCGTTGCGGAGCATGCCCAGCACTTCGCAGGTCGTGTCCCACTGGTCGGCGACGATCAGGATGAGGTCACCCGTTTCGGCACTCATCGCTGCCTTGACGGCCGGGACTTCATCGTCGGACAAGAACTTTGCGACAGGCGAGTCGAAGCCCTCGTCGGTGCACTTGAGCCACACCAGGCCCTTAGCGCCAGCTGACTTGGCCTTGTCGGTGAGCTTGTCGAGTTGGTTGCGGCCGTACTCGCCGGCGCCCCCGTCGACCTTGATGGCCTTGATCGCACCGGCACCGGCAAATGCCTTGAAGTCGGTGTTGGCAAATACTGGGGTGAGTTCCTGGAGCTCCATCGCGAAGCGAAGGTCGGGCTTGTCGCTTCCGAAACGGTTCATTGCGTCGTGCCAGGTGATCCGTTCAATCGGTGCCGGCCGTTCGCCCGTGGCAGCTTCGGCGGCGGCGAGGACGGCTTCGGAGACGGCATCGAGCACGTCGTCCTGGTTGACGAAGCTCATCTCCATGTCCATTTGCATGAACTCGTACTGCCGGTCAGCACGGAGGTCTTCGTCGCGCAGGCAGCGTGCCATTTGGTAGTAGCGATCAACACCGGCCACCATCAGTAGTTGCTTGAAGAGCTGCGGGCTTTGTGGCAATGCGTAGAACGAGCCAGGTTCTTTGCGCGAAGGCACAAGGAACTCGCGTGCGCCCTCCGGCGTCGACGGGACGAGCATCGGCGTCTCGACCTCGACGAAGTGCTGGAGGTCCATGGCGTTGCGGACCGCAGCATTGATCTTCGAGCGGAGGCGCAGGTTTTTTTGCATCCGCTCACGGCGAAGGTCGAGATAGCGGTGCTTCAGGCGAATATTCTCGTCGACGTCGTCAGCGCGTGCGTCGATCGGGAATGGCGGAGGCGTGGCCGTGCGCAGAATCTCGACTTCGCAGTCACCGATTTCGACATTGCCGGTTGGCAGGTTGTCGTTGACGGTTCCCTCGGGGCGAACACGGACGGTACCCGTGATCTTGAGGACGTATTCGCTGCGGACATCGACATCATCGTTGATGACGCACTGGATGATGCCCGAGTGATCGCGTAGATCAACAAATGCGAGGTGTTCGCCATGCTCGCGGCGACGACCAACCCAGCCACACACGCTGACGGTGCTACCAATATCGGCTTCGCGGAGCTCTCCGCAAAGGTGGGTACGCATCGATGTGGCCTGAGTCGAAAGAGTTGGTTCAGTCATGAGTTCCGGTTTTCTGAGAGAGAGTTCCTGAAAGATGTTCAATGAGTTCGGATCGGAGGATGCTCTGCTGGTCGCCGCCCCGCATCGGCTTAACGACCACGGCGTTGTTGGCGACTTCGTCTTCGCCGATAATGAGCGCCACGGCAGCGTTGCTGCGGTTGGCCAGCTTCATCTGCGCCTTCATGCTGCGGTTGTCGTAGCCGCGATCGGCCGCAAACCCTGCCTGGCGCAGTTCAGCAGTGAGCTTGACCGCTTCGATGCCACCGACGACGTCGATGACGAATGCGTCAAGATCGCGTGGCTCTGCAGCAAACACTCCCTCGTCGTCGCAGGCCAACAATGTCCGGTCGACGCCGAGTGCGAAACCGATACCCGACGTCGGGGGGCCGCCGAGGGCTTCGACGAGTCCGTCGTAGCGCCCGCCGCCGCCGAGGGCGTTCTGCGCAGAGTCGAGTGTGGCGCCCTGGAACTCGAAGATGGTACGGCGGTAGTAGTCGAGCCCGCGCACCAGTTTCGGTTGCAGTGTGAACGGGATGTCGAGGGCTCGGAGGCCCGCCTGCACTGCGTCAAAGTGGGCTGCTGCTTCGTCGCTGTAGAAGTCAGCTATCTGAGGTGCCGACGCGATATGCGGTGCGTCGGGTTCGCGCTTCGAGTCGAGGACGCGCAGCGGGTTCTTCGCCAACGTGGTGCGGCTCTGCTCGGTCAGCGCATCGCCTGCTGCTGCGAAGTGCGTCCGCAGTGCTTCGACGTAGCGCGACCGATCATCGGGCTCACCAAGGCTGTTGACAATCAGGTTGACCTGCTGCAGACCAAGCTGTTGGTAGAACTCCCATGCGAGCGCAATTACTTCGACGTCAAGCATCGGGTCATCGACACCCAAAACTTCAATGCCGACCTGGTCGAACTGTCGATAGCGGCCGCGCTGTGGCCGCTCGTAGCGGAAGTTCGGCCCCGAGTAGAAGACCTTCCACGGGGTGACGGGCCGGTGCTGGGCGAACGAGCGACACACGCTCGCCGTCTGCTCTGGCCGCAACGCCACGCGACGATCACCCTTGTCGACGAAGTCGTACATCTCTTTGCTGACAACATCGGTGGCGTCACCAATCCGGGTGAATACCCCAACGTCTTCGAGCAACGGCGGGATCAGCTGCTGATATCCGGCAGCTTCCACAACATCTGCGAAGACCCGAGTGAAGGCACGCCAACGAGTGCTCTCGGGCGGGAGAATATCCCGCATACCGGGGCTGGTCTGGAACGATGACACGGGACTCAAGGCTACCGGTGCGCTACGGCCAGGTGCGGAAGCGTTTCAGAGTTACGTATGGGGTCAGGCCCCTTTCGCAACTCTGTTGCGAGCGAGTTGCATACAGAGTTGCGAAAGGGGCCTGACCCCATACGTACTAACCGGTGGCGGCAGCGGCTGAACTGCCGGGGTTGAGCCGGTAGGCGTCGTAGACCGAGTCGATGTTCTTAATTGTGCGTAGGACCGAGTCAAGATGCGCTGCGTCGACGAGTTCGAACTCAAAGCGCATTTTCGCCACTCGGTCGGTGCCCGTGAGCGTCTGCGACGAGACGATGTTGATCTTGTGCTCTGACAGCGCGATCGCAACGTCAACGAGTAGCCGCGACCGGTCGAACGCGGCAACCTCGACGGCCGCTATGAAGGTGGCTCCCGACCGCTTCTCACCGTCCCATTCGACGTCGATGAGTCGTGTTGCCTGCTCAGCCATCAGCGATACGGCGTTGGCACAGTCGCTGCGATGCACGCTCACACCGCGGCCACGGGTGACGAATCCAATAATCGAATCGCCCGGCACAGGGGTGCAGCAGTTGGCGAGCCGCACCATCACATCATCGAGCCCCTCGACGTGAATGCCGAAACGGGCTTCGCCGTCGGCAGGCCGCTCACGGCGAGGAGCCGCAACCGTGGACGGCAGGTGCTCAGCATCGTCACCCGACCCGAAAAGACGAGCAATGCGTTGCGCAACGCTCTGCGGAGACACGTGATGCTCGCCGACGGCCTGCAGGAGTGCGTCGAGATCGATGTAACTCAACTCTTCGACAACCGCAGCTAATTGCTCGGACTTCCAGATGCGTTGGGCCGACAACCCTTCTCGACGGAACTGGGCGGTCAAGTCGTCGCGCCCTGCCTCGATGGTGTCGAGACGCCGTTCCCGGCTGAACCACTGACGAATCTTGTTGCGCGCCCGAGGGGACGCAACGAATGCCATCCAGTCTTGCGATGGGCCAGCGGTTTCGACCTTCGAAGTGAAAATCTCAATGTTGTCGCCACTCTGCACGACGTGGTCGAGCGACACCAATCGCCCGTTGACCTTCGACCCGATACATGCATGACCGACTTCGGTGTGAACTGCATAGGCGAAGTCGACAGTGGTCGACCCGACCGGCAGTGTGATCACTCGGCCCTTGGGCGTGAAGACATAGACCTCATCTTGTTCGAGGTCGGTTTTCAGGCTCTCCATGAATTGGGCGGGGTCTGAAACCTCTTCCTGCCAATCGATGATGTGGTTGAGCCAATCGACGTCTTCGGGCAGACCGCTTCCGTCTTTGTACGCCCAGTGCGCAGCGACGCCCCATTCGGCGCGTTGATGCATCTCGTGGGTCCGGATTTGAACCTCGATGGGCTTGCCGGAGGGGCCAATGACGGTGGTGTGCAAACTCTGATAGAGGTTGAACTTCGGCATCGCGATGTAGTCCTTGAACCGGCCGACAATTGGCCGCCATCGGCCGTGAATGCAGCCGAGTGCCGCATAGCAGTCTTTCATCGACGGCACGATCACGCGCATGGCAACAAGGTCAAAGATCTCGTCGAACTCGCGGTCCTTTACGACCATTTTTTCGTAAATGCTCCAGAGGTGTTTGCCACGCCCCGTGACTTCAGCGTGAATGCCCAAATCGGCGAGGCGGGCACGCACCTCAGCCACGGCCTTGGCCAAGTACATATCGCGCTCGGGCGTCCTGTTGCTGACGAGATAATCGAGTTCGGCAAACCGCTTCGGATGCAGCGAGGCAAAGGCGAGGTCTTCGAGTTGCTGCTTCATCTCCTGCATGCCGAGGCGATGGGCCAGCGGTGCGTAAATGTCGATGGTCTCCTGGGCGATGCGGTGCTGCTTCTCGAGCGGCATACCGGCCAACGTGCGCATGTTATGGAGACGGTCAGCAAGCTTGATGACGAGAACCCGGAGGTCTTTGGCCATCGCCACGAGCATCTTGCGCATCGTGGCGGCCTGCTGCTCTTCGCGGCTGTCAAAACGGATGCGTTCGAGCTTCGTGACACCGTCAACGATCGCCGCGACGTCGGCGCCAAAATCGCGCTCGACGTCAGCGACCGTGATCTCGGTATCTTCCACGGCGTCGTGGAGGAGCGCTGCGACAATCGAGATTTCGTCGAGACCGATGTCGGCAACAATCTGGGCAACCGCCAGCGGATGGTTGATGTAGCTCTCGCCGCTCCCGCGCCGTTGTGAACCGTGCGCCGCCGAAGCAACCCGGAACGCACGGTTGATCGTGGTGATCGGTGCCCGAGGGTGACGACGGCGATAGGCCCCAAGGAGCGGTGCGAGTTCGATCGCGGTCGCTGCGGTCTGCGAGCGACGCCAGGGCAGAACTCGATCGACCGTTCCCATGATCAGTAGTGCAGCAATGCCTTCGCGGATCGATCGCCGAGTTTCGCTCGGCCTCCGAGTTCGTCGATCTCGATGAGAAACGCCAGGCCGGCGATAACGCCGCCGAGCGCCTCAACGAGTTTCGCGGTTGCCGCAGCAGTTCCACCTGTGGCAAGTACGTCGTCGACAATCAGAATCCGCTCGCCAGGATGGATGGCGTCACGGTGGATCTCAAGCTTGTCGCTGCCGTATTCGAGGCTGTACTCCTCACGCACGACAGCCCACGGAAGTTTGCCCGCCTTGCGCACCGGCACGAATCCTGCACCGGCTCGATACGCAACCGCTGCACCAAAGATGAACCCACGTGCTTCGACACCGACCACATGGTCGATCTCAACGCCATCGAAC
>CALAHA010000341.1 GCA_937891565.1 uncultured Ilumatobacter sp.
CACGTCGTCGAGACCGGCGTCGGCGACCGCTATGTCCTCGAAGCGCTCGCACTCGGCGGCCATTCGCTCGGCGGCGAGCAAAGCGGCCACGTCATTTTCGCTGACCACGCCACCACTGGCGACGGGCTCCTCACTGCGGTGGCATTGATCGACATCGTCAAGCGGTCAGGAACCACGCTCGAAGCAATCGCCTCGCAGGCAATGACCTCTCTCCCGCAGGTGCTCGTCAACGTCCGTGTGGGCGAACGGGTTCCCGATGTGGCGGTTCGTCTCGGTGACGAGATTGCTGCTGTCGAGGCTGAACTCGGCGCAACCGGTCGAGTGCTCGTGCGGGCGAGCGGTACCGAACCGTTGATCCGCGTGATGGTCGAAGCCGCAACGGCCGAGCGTGCTCAAGCCGCCGCCGATCAACTCGCAGCAGCCGCCCACGCGCGCTTCGGCTGAACGGTCACACTGTGCCAGGCACAGCGTGACCGGCTCAGGGCGCCGGCCCTCGCTAGCCTGACGGCCTTATGTGCGGCATCATCGGAATCGTGAGTCGTCCACCCACGCGGGAGACGCCGACGGCAGATCAAATCCTCGGCGGCCTTGACGCGGCGCTTGCGGCCCGTCCGCACACACTGGCAGTCGCAGCTGAGGCCGGTTCAGTGAACTCGATGCTCAAGGGACTCCCAGGAGTTCTCGCGCTTGCAGGGCAGGTCGACCTCGTGGCGTCAATCACGAGCCGAACCGATCAGCTCATGGCCTTCGCCGCCGAGATCGAGGCGGGTCTCGATAGCAACGACGCGGGCCTCGACGCCGATGCACTCGAACGGGCGAGCGCCGACCTGATCACGCTGAAGGATTCGGTGTGGACGATCGCCAACGATCGTCTGCGGACTGTTCTTGAAGTGACGGCGTTGGCCGGCCCGGCAGCGTCGACCTCGTCGCTCGCCGGCTACTTGGTTGTCCAGCAGGCTTTCTCGTCGATCGATCGACTCGAAGTGCGTGGCCGCGATTCTGCTGGCGTGCATCTGTACGTGTGGGGCCACGACATTGAGGCCGAAGCGTTGGCCATGCTGCTCGCTGATCGCGGCACCGACCCATTGTTCCAGTCGAACTCCGTTGAGGCGTCGGCCAACTCGCTGTCGTTCGTCTATAAGGCAGCTGCCGAGATTGGGGAGCTTGGTGACAACACTGCTGCGCTTCGGGCCGACCTCGCAAGTGATGCCCTGCTGCGCCGGGCCCTCCAGTCCCCTCATGCTCGCGTCGCACTGCTCGGCCACACCCGCTGGGCCAGCGTCGGCATCATTTCCGAGCCGAACGCACACCCGGTCAACTCGGCCGAACAGGAGATGCCTGGCGGCGCCACCGCTCCTTACGTCGTCGCTGCGCTCAATGGCGACGTCGACAATCACGTGGACTTACGCGCTCAGCACAGCCTTCGCATCGCCACGCCGATCACCACGGACGCAAAGGTGATCCCGATGCTGATGTCGCGACACCTCGGCGAAGGTGTTGCGCCGGTCGAATCATTTCGTCGGACTGTCGCAGCGTTCGAAGGCTCCATCGCAATAGGCGTCGCTACCGCCACTGCGCCGTCGACGCTCTTTCTCGCCTTGCGTGGCAGCGGCCAAGGTCTCTACATCGGTCTCGGTGACGACTGCTTCATCGTGGCGAGCGAGCCGTACGGGGTAGTGGAGGAAACCCAGCGGTATGTCCGAATGGACGGAGAACAGGGTGGCGAGATCGTGATGCTCGATGGCGCTTCGGCCGGCGACCTCGACGGAATCACGCGACTTTCGTACGACGGTGGCGACTTGCCGCTCAGCAGCGATGACATCGCTTACGCGGAAGTGACCTCGCGCGACATCGACCGCGGCGATGCACCCCACTTCCTGCTCAAGGAAATCACCGAGTCGCCCAACAGCTTCGCCAAGACACTGCGCGGCAAGATCACCGGCGAGAGCGACGCGCTGCGCGCCGTCGTAGGTGAGCGAGCGCTTCCCGCGGTGATCCGCGAACGTCTCGCCGACGGCACGATCACGCGCATCCGCGTGATCGGCCAAGGCACCGCAGCGGTCGCCGGCCAGAGCACCGCAGCAATCCTCGACGAGCTCACGGGTTCAGCGCTTGACGTCGACGCGATCACCGCAACCGAGTTGTCCGGCTTCCACATGCGGCTTGATATGAGCGACACGCTGGCGATCGCAGTCAGCCAGTCAGGCACCACCACCGATACGAATCGCACCGTCGATCTCTTGCGCGGCCGTGGAGCGATGGTGATCGGCATTGTGAACCGGCGTGGGTCTGACCTGACCGACAAGGCCGACGGTGTGCTGTATACCTCGGATGGTCGCGATGTCGAGATGTCGGTGGCGTCGACCAAGGCCTTCTACGCGCAGGTCGCGGCCGGCGCCGTGCTGTCATGCGCAATCGCCGAAGCCGCCTCGCTGGGCGAACCGAAGCGCCGGCACCAGCTACTCACGGCACTCCGCGAACTCCCTGATGCAATGCGCGAGGTGCTCGAACGCCGTCCTGCGATCGCTGCAGCCGCTCAGCTCGCTCCGCCGAAGCGCTACTGGGCAGTCGTCGGGAACGGTCCGAACAAGGTCGCAGCGGAAGAGGTCCGAATCAAGCTCAGCGAGCTCTGCTACAAGTCGATGGCCTGCGACTCGACTGAAGACAAGAAGCACATCGACCTCTCCTCTGAGCCGTTGATACTCGTGTGCGCAGCCGGCCTGGTCGGCTCGACTGCCGACGACGTCGCCAAAGAAGTTGCGATTTTTAAGGCGCACAAGGCGACGCCGATCGTTGTGGCCAACGACGGCGAAACGCGCTACAACGCCGATGCCACGATCAACGTGCCATCGGTCGACCCGGCGCTCGGATTTATCTTGTCGGCAATGGTCGGGCACCTGTTCGGGTACGAGGCGGCGCTCGCCATCGATGCCTCGGCCCGGCCTCTACGCGAGGCCCGCGAGGTCGTTGAGCAGCTTGCTGCTCGGGCCCATTCAGGCGACGAATTACTCGCACTCGTCGCCGCCGCCATGCCGAAGCCAGCCGCAGCGTTCCACGATGGGCTGCGTTCTGGTCTGTACGACGGTCATCTTGAAGCATCGACAGCAGTGAAGCTGTCGCGGATCTTCGATGATGTTCTGGCTGACCGTCCGGTCGAGCAGTATCAGCGACAGACCGGCA
>CALAHA010000342.1 GCA_937891565.1 uncultured Ilumatobacter sp.
AGCCCGCCCTCGACGCAGTCGCCTCGGGGCGTCCGTTCCTCGGGATCTGTGTCGGCATGCAGATGCTGTTTACTCGGTCCGAGGAGAACCCAGAAGCAAGCGGGCTCGGGATCATCCCCGGCACCGTCCGTTGGATTCCGACTGAGCCTGGCGTCGGGCCCAAGATCCCGCAGATGCAGTGGAATCGTCTCGATTTCGTACTGCCTGGCGATCCGATGCTCGCAGGTCTGGGGGCCGATCCTTGGGTGTATTTTGTGCACTCGCTACACGGCGTTCCCGACGACCCGACTGTGGTTGCTGCGACTGTCGAATACGGCACCACGTTGAACGCTGCGTTTCGGCTCGACAACGTGTTCGCCGCCCAGTTCCACCCTGAAAAGTCGAGTGCACCAGGATTGGCGTTGCTGTCGAACTTCGTCGGAGTTTGCGCTCGGGCCGAACCTGCTGCAGCTCTGCCGCACCTCTCTGAAGCCGAACGATGATTGAGCTGTATCCCGCGATCGACCTGTTGGGTGGCCGCGTTGTGCGGCTCCGCCAAGGTGACTACGCCGACGAAACCGTCTACGGCAATGATCCGATTGCCATGGCTCGCAGCTTCGCCGAGGCTGGTTCGCCATGGGTGCACGTCGTTGATCTCGACGCTGCCAAGTCGGGCGATCCGATCAACCGGCCGGTCGTTGCAGCGATTGTGCAGGCAGTCTCAGGGATGAGCAAGGTCCAAACTGGCGGAGGTGTCCGCAGCGTGGCTGACGCGCAAGAGCTGGCGAACGCCGGCGTAGCTCGCGTCGTGATGGGATCGGCCGCCGTCCGCGAACCGTCGCTCGTGGCCAAGGCGTCCGAAGTGGTGCCGGTTGCGGTTGGTCTTGATCACCGCAGCGGCGAGATCTCGATCCACGGGTGGACGCAGGGAAGTGGACTGATGCTTGACGACGCGTACGAACTGTTTCCGACTGCAGCCGTCTTCGTGATCACCGACATCGGTCGTGACGGCATGCTCGAAGGGCCCGACATCGAGGGGCTGACACGATCCGCTGCATCTGCCGGCGCACCGGTCATCGCCTCGGGTGGTGTATCGAGCATCGCGGACATCGAAGCATTGGCCAAGATTGCGGGCCTCGGCGGTGTGATTACCGGCAAGGCCGTCTACGAGGGTCGGTTCACGGTCTCTCAAGGTCTGGCCGCATTGGCGGCAGCACAAGCGAGGCAGTCATGAAGGTCGCTCGCGTTATTCCTTGTCTCGACGTGGCCGAGGGGCGTGTGGTCAAAGGCACCAACTTCGTCGATCTCCGCGATGCCGGTGACCCGATCGAATTGGCCGCCCGGTACGACCTCGAAGGTGCTGATGAGCTGGTATTTCTCGACATCACCGCGTCGAGCGACAACCGTGACACCACGATCGACATGGTCCACCGCATCGCCGAGCAGGTCTACATTCCTTTCACCGTCGGTGGTGGCATCCGGACACTCGAAGACGCGCGTCGAATGCTGCGTGCCGGCGCCGACAAGGTCAGCGTGAATACTGCTGCAGTTCAACGACCGGAGTTGATCTCCGAGATCGCTGCCGAGTTCGGCGCGCAGTGTGTGGTGTGCGCGATCGATGCTCGGCGCCGCCAGCCTGACGGCGGGTGGGAGGTCTACCTCCATGGCGGCCGCACCCCGACTGGTATTGACGCCATCGAGTGGGCGATAGAAGCAGTCCGCCTCGGGGCTGGCGAACTCCTGCTCACCTCGATGGATCGTGATGGCACCCGGGAGGGGTTCGACGTCGAATTGACCCGTGCGATCTCTGATGTTGTCAACGTGCCGATCATTGCCAGTGGGGGTGTTGGCACGCTCGAACATCTCTCCGACGGTGTCATCCAGGGCGGCGCCGATGCAGTCCTTGCAGCGTCGATCTTTCACTTCCGCGAACACACCGTTGCCGAAGCCAAGGCAGCAATGACTGCCGCAGGCATCACCGTCCGCCCGGCAACTTCTGGTTGAGCGGACCTTTTTGCGCGATGAAACTGGTGCTCATCAGCACCAAAATCGTCTTGTCAATGAGGAGTTGCGTAAGTTTCGCCGTATGAGCGATTCTTTGGTCACGACGGAACGGCGCGATGGCGTCCTGATCTGCCATCTCGACGACGGTAAGGCCAACGCGCTATCGCAGGCGATGATCACAGCAATCACCGGTGCGCTCAGTGAGGCAGAGTCTGATGACAGCGTGCATGCCGTTGTTTTGCATGGTCGAGAGGGCAAGTTCTCTGCTGGCTTCGACTTGAAGGTGATGCTTGGCAACGACGTCGCAGCAATGGTCGACTTGGTTGCCAACGGAGGCGAGCTTGTTCGCACGATCTATGCCGCACAGGTGCCTGTGGTTGCTGCGTGTACGGGACATGCGCTTGCGGCGGGCGCCCTCATACTCCTCGGCTGCGACGTGCGTATCGGGTCTGATCGGCCGTGCAAGATCGGGCTGAACGAGGTGGCCATCGGCATGACACTGCCCGATTGGGCCCTAACGATCGCGGCGGATCGGCTGAGCAATCGTCATTTGCAGCGGGCGATTCCGACCGCACGAATCACCGATGGTGCGGGCGCAGTTGATGCTGGCTACCTCGACGAGATCGTTTCCGATGATGCAGTCCTCGAGGTCGCTGTTGCCCAAGCAATGGAGTTTGCAGCGCTCAGCCCAAAGGCGTATGCGGTCACGATTGGCAAAATGCGTGGAAAGACCGTGGCGACGATGGCTGAACAGATCGCGGCTGACCGTGCGGGTGGTGTCGGCGCACCACTCTGACAGCGAGTCTGATCACGAGCCTGACCGCGAGTCTG
>CALAHA010000343.1 GCA_937891565.1 uncultured Ilumatobacter sp.
GCACGGAGCGCCGTCAAGCTGCAACGGCGGCGCGACCGATTGGTGACGAAGTGGCGTTGAGCATCCGAGGGTTCTCGGCTGGATATGCCGGGACCCAGGTGGTCCATGACGTCACGTTCGACATCGCTCGCGGTGAGAGCGTCGCTCTCGTCGGCGAATCGGGGTCCGGCAAGAGCACCTTGTCGCGTTCGATCGGGGGGCTGCATCACGAGTGGACCGGTGAGATCGAACTCGGGGGAGTGCCGCTCGCGCGCTCGTCTCGCGACCGGCCAGTCGGCCAACGCCTGTCGATCCAGTACGTCTTCCAGAACCCGTACAGCTCACTCCATCCTCGCCGCTCGATCGCCGACAGCGTCGCCCGGCCGTTGGCTATCGCTGGCGTCGACAAGGCCGAAGCCCGCCGACAAGTCGACCGTATGTTGGAGCGAGTGTCGTTAAGCGCTGCGTACGGGGCGCGATATCCCGACCAGCTCTCTGGTGGAGAGCGTCAGCGTGTTGCGATCGCCCGTGCGCTCGTCAGTAAACCCGACGTGTTGATTTGTGACGAGGTCACCAGCGCACTCGACGTCCTCGTGCAGGCAGCCACGATTGAATTGCTTGTCGACCTCCAAAAGGAACTTGGCCTCGCGATGCTCTTCGTCACCCACAACCTGCCGCTGGTCCGGTCGATCTCACAGCGCGTCGCTGTGATGTCGGAAGGTCGCATTGTCGAACTGGGCACCGCAGCAGACACGCTGACCAATCCACAGCAGGAGTACACGCAGCGACTGCTTGGCGACACGCCGAGCATTCCCGACTTCGGTGGAACTCCCGACCGTTCGTTCGCCGGCCCGCAGTGAGCACGTCGATCCGCCTCGTCAGCTACAACATCCAGTACTCGCGCGGCAAAGATGGAGAGTACGACCTCGAGCGCATTGCCGACACGGTGCGCGGCGCCGACATCATTGGCCTGCAGGAGGTCACGCGGTACCTCCGACCGAACACCGAGCAAGACCAGCCGGGCGAACTCGCGGCGCTACTCGACGACTACTACTGGGTGTACGGGCCGCCCGCTGATGTCGATGCGTCGATCCGCAGCAGCGACGGAACCATCATCAATCGTCGGGCTCAGTTCGGCAACATGCTGCTCAGCCGGTGGCCGATTACGTCGATGCGGCTCGAACTATTCCCGCGGCTACGCACCTTCGACACCGTTGCACTGCAGCGCGGCGCGCTCGAGGCTGTGATCGAACACCCGGACGGCCCAATCCGCGTCTACGTCGTGCATCTCGATCACTTACTGGAACGCCACCGCGTTGCCGAGATCGAACACCTGCTGGCGTTCGCTTCCGATGCGGCTCGGCACGGCACTGCGGCAACCGGGCCTTCACGATTGCTCGGAATGCCAAGTGAGGTACCCAACGACTATGTCGTGATGGGCGACTGCAACATGCTCCCCGAGTCGCCGGCCTATTTCGCGATGACCGGCGAGCCTGACTACTACTACGGGCCAATCATGACGTCTGACCGGATGGTCGACACCTGGCGGCTGACTGGACGCGACATCACCGACGGGGTGACCTGGTGGGACGAGCAGACCGAGTTCACCGAGGGGACCCGGCTCGATTACGTGTTCGTCACCCCGGGCCTGGCGGAGCGGGTCGTCGCTGCTGGCATCGACGAGGAGGCCCCGGGCTCAGATCATCAACCGGTGTGGATCGATCTTGCTGTCGGCGGCGATGGCGGCGATGGCAACGATGGCAACGATGGCAACAAGCCAGCTCAGCGCCAACCGCTGGACGATCCGAATCGGCCCGGCTGATCCCATGGGTGCCTCAACAGCGGACGACCCGATTGCGCTGGTGATGGTAGATGCGGCTGGGGTCGTGTTCGACAAAGACGGCACCCTGTTTGATCTTGACGCTCGTTGGTACCCGTTCTTCAGTGGCATCATCGACGACGTTACAGAACGGCTCGACGACGCATCTCTGTCAGCGGTGCTGACCAAGCTTCTCGGGGTCGCTGAGGGCGGCTTGGTCATCGACGGGCTTGCCGCAGTCGGGTCGGTCGGCGAGATCGGTCGGCGAATCATCGACAAGTTGGTAGCCCTGGGGCACGATCCCGATCTGGCTCGTGCCACCGTTGGCGATGCGGTGGACGCAGCGCGGTTCGGACCGGTTGCGCCGATCGGAGACATCGCGGGGACGCTCCGTGCACTTGCTGATACAGGCCTCCGACTGGGCATTGCCACCTCCGACGGCGTTGCCAATACGCGCGACGAACTCGTGGCTCACGAACTTGTTGGCGTGTTTGATCCGGTTCGATGTGCCGACGACGGCGGCCCGGTTAAACCTGACCCGGCAGTGCTGCTCGAAATCGCTGCAGCGTGGAACGTTGCTCCAGCCGACATCGTCTTCGTCGGCGACAGTCGCCAAGACCTAGCAACAGCCCAGAGCGCAGGCACGCGTTTCGTCGCCCGATGTGACCCGGCTGCCACACCGACATGGGCGTCTGTCGAGGCTGATGCGGTCGTCGGCGACATCGCCGAACTCGTCCGGAGCCCACCGGGCCCGGTGTCCGGTTCGTGGGCGATGAACGGTGCGACGCGCCTGTGGTGGCAACGGAATTCACGCCGGATCGGCGGCACCAGGTTGCTCTTGATCAACGGGCTTGGCTCGCCCTCAGTTGCATACCAGCAGGGTTTCGTCGACCTGTTCGTCGAAGCCGGGTTCGACGTCGTGCGCTTCGACAACCGTGACGTCGGCCGTTCGTCGCGGTCAGCCGACGAGTACGACGCGAGCGACATGGCCGCCGATGCCATCGCAGTTCTCGACGCCGTCGGGTGGGACGACGCCGTCGTGTTCGGGCAGTCAATGGGCGGCATGATTGCGCAGCAGATGGCTATCGAGTATCCCGCACGCGTCACTCATCTTGTCTCGCTGATGTCGTCCACCGGAGACCGCACGGTCGGCGGCAGCGACCCTGCTATCCGCGACGCGCTCCTTGCTGTTGCTCCTGATGATCGAGCTGGATGGCTGGACCATCGTGTCGAGACTGAGTGGTTCTGGGCATCGCCTGATTTGTGGGACCCGGTTTGGGTCCGCGCGAAAGGTGCCGAAATGTTCGACCACGGCGTCGATCCGGCGGGGACTCAACGGCAGTACGCGGCAGTGCTGCGCAGCCCGGTTCGCGATGCCATGTTGCAGATGGTGCAGGTGCCGGCGCTGGTCATGCACGGTTCTGCTGACACGTTGATCGACCCGAGCGCAGGCCGGCACACCGCCGATTGCCTGACGAATTCCCGCTTTCTCGAGATCGACAGGCTCGGCCATGATCTCCCACCAGGCATGTGGGCACGTCTCGTTGCCGAGGTCACCGCGTTCGTAGCGTCACCCTCGCAGTAGCGCCCGTGTGACCTGTCACACGGCGACCTGGGTTCGTGCCGAATTCCATGAGGGTGGGGTTGCTAGTTTTGCCAATGCATTCGCTCTTCCACCCGCCCTCGGAGGCCCACCTCCTTCACTCGAAATTGGTTTCGTCATGATCGAAACACTGGCCTCTGTGGCCGAACTCGTCGTCCTGGCCCCCGCGGCGATGGCTCTCTCATGGATCGCGCGCCGCTCGATCCGAACGATGACTCGCCGTTCGGTCCGCCGGGCCCAGTCTGACGCCGGAAGCTGGCGGGTACGCCTTCCGCGCAACGTCGACGTCGACGGGCAGGAGCAGGCTCGCCGCCGGACGCGCGCCGACGCTGCAGCACGCAAGCTCGGACATCTCATGACGGGCTGCATCTTCGGCGGTGCGATGCTGATCGGTCTGAACATCGTCGGCGTCGACGCTGTCTTGGTGATCTCGAGTGCCGGCTTCCTCGGGCTCGCGCTCGCCCTTTCGGGCCAGGAAGTCATCCGGAACCTGATCACCGGAACCGTCGCGCTCTTCGAAGATCGCTACGCGGTCGGCGACGAGGTCATCCTGCGGGTCTCGGGCCAAGACGTCCAGGGAACCATCGACCTCGTCGGCGCGGCTGCCGTGCGGCTACGGACTGCCGAGGGCGCGACCTGGCACGCCGGCCACAGCAGCATCGAGTGCGTCACCAACTTGTCGCAACTGCCAGCAATCCACGACATCATCGTTCCTACGACTGACTGGGCAAATGCCGAAGTCGATGCACTCGATCGGCTCGCGGCTGCGTCAAATGACGCCGGGCTCACCGGAGTGATCTTTTTGCGCGACCTCGATGCTCATGAGCATCCGTCGGGAACGACCACCGTGAAGGTAAAGACCAATCGAGCGCTGTCAGTGCCGCAGATCGATCGGGTCAAGGCCACGCTGCTCGGCGATAAACGGCCCTAAGTGCAGACGTATCTGGTGATCCGTCGCCTGACACAGCAAACACGGGCCAATAGCAGCAAGCTGTGAACATGGAGAGCGTGATCGAAGGTCGTCCGCATGTCGTGATCGTCGGGTGTGGGTTCGGTGGACTTGCAGCAACGAGAGCGCTTGCCGACGTGGACGTCGATATCACGCTGATTGACCGGGAGAATCACCACACGTTCCAGCCGCTGCTCTACCAAGTGGCAAGTGCCGGCTTGAACCCGTCCGACATCGCTCAGCCGATCCGCCACATTGTCCGCAAACAGAACAACGTGCGAGTCCGGCTCGCCGAGGTCACTGCGATCGACCTCGATGCACGAGCGGTCCTGACCGCCGACGTTGCGTTTCCCTACGATCATCTGGTCCTTGCGGCTGGGGCCACGCACTCCTACTTCGGCAACGACAGTTGGGCCGAGTTTGCTCCGGGGCTCAAGTCGATCGACGATGCGCTTGACATCCGTCGGCGGATCCTGCTTGCATTCGAACAAGCTGAAAATACTGATGATGTTGCCGAACGGGAACGATTGATGACGTTTGTGATCGTCGGAGCTGGCCCCACCGGGGTCGAACTTGCCGGTGCCGTAAAAGAAATTGCGACCAAGGCACTCAGCGCCGATTTCCGTTCAATCGACACGACCAAAAGCCGAGTCGTGCTCGTCGAGGCG
>CALAHA010000344.1 GCA_937891565.1 uncultured Ilumatobacter sp.
GACGAGCACCCTTGCAGCCGTCGTCCATCACTTGACCGGGGCCCCACGTGTCACCAGGCATCACGACATTGCGGTTGCGGATCTCCCAACCGGAGATGCCGACCTGCTCTGCCAGCCGATCGAGCACACCTTCCATTGCGAACTGCGCCTGGTTGGCACCAAAGCCGCGGAACGCTCCGCATACCGAGTTGTTGGTGCGAGCTGCGATGGCTTCAACGTCAACGTTGCCCACGCTGTACGGACCAGTTGCGTGACCAGCCGCGCGTTCGAGCACCTTCATGCCGACCGATGCGTACGGACCGGAGTCGCCAATCATGCGGACCTTGATGGCTGTGAGTTTGCCATCGGCATCGCAACCGGCGTCGTACTGCATCCGAATCGGATGGCGCTTCGGGTGCATCAGCAGCGACTCTTCGCGCGACAGCGTGATCTTGACCGGCGCGTCGAGATGCCATGCCGCGAGCGCCGTGTGCGCCTGGTTCGACATGTCTTCCTTGCCACCGAACGCGCCACCATTGGAGACGAGTTCGGTCGTCACACGGCTGGTGTCGATGTCGAGCATCGCGGCGATGTCATTGCGGTCGTCCCAGATTCCCTGGCCACCGGAGTACACGTACAGACCCGGCTCGCCCGCGCCCGAACCAACTCGCGTCGGCACAGCGAGCGTCGATTCGGGTTCGAGAAATGCGTGCTCGATGCGCTGCGTCTGGAAGGTCTCCGACACCGTGAACGGCGACGCTGCAAGAGCGACGTCTGCGTCGCCGCGGGTGTAGGAGGACGTCGACAAGATGTTCCCGTCGAGCTCCCAGACAGCCGGCTCAGTCGACGTGATAACGCGGACTGGGTCGACCATTGGTTCGTGCACTTCGTATTCGACGGCAACGAGTTCGGCCGCAGCTCGAGCGATCTGTCGAGTGTCGGCAACGACCACGACAAGCACATCGCCGAGGTACGAGGTTCGTCCACCGACCGGAATCATGATCGGCCAGTCCTTGTGAATAATCCCAACGCGCTTCACACCAGGGATGTCCTCAGCTGTGAAGACACCGCGCACGCCATCAACGGCAAGTGCCGCTGATGCGTCGATCGACATGATGTCAGCGCGGGCGTGATCGGTCAGGCGAAGCGCGCCGTGGAGACAGCCCTGCGGGTTCATGTCGTCGATGAAGTCGCGAATGCCGATCGATAGCTCCCGGCCCTCGTACTTGATGCCGCTCGACCCAACGCCACGCGGCTGCACCACAACAGGAATATTGTCCTGTGCTAACGCTTCGACAGCGTCGAGGACCTTGATGTAGCCCGTGCATCGGCAAAGGTGGGCACCCAGGTGGCGCGATGCCTGCTCGCGAGTCAGGTCGGCACCGTTCTTGTCGATTAATGCCTTCGTTCGGACAACGATGCCCGGTGTGCAGAAGCCGCACTGCAGCGCACCGCACGCAGCGAACGCATCGGCCATCCGCTGTAACTCGGCGGGGTCGAAGCCTTCGAGCGTCGTGACCTCGCCACCGTTGATCTTTTCCATCGAGGTCTGGCACGAGACGCGCGCCTTGCCGCCAATGAGCACCGTGCAGCAACCGCACTGGCCCGTCGGGGAGCAGCCGTCTTTCGCCGACGTGATGCCGAGTTCATCACGGAGTGCCGCTAAGAGATGCGGGTGGTCGTCGCGTGCCGTGACCTGCTCGCCGTTCAAAGTGAATTCGCTCATGAGATGACTCCGTCTTCCTTCGTCGCTCCGGGCGCAATTGCACCCTTTTGTGC